>JAWARX010000022.1:0-10265 GCA_038893155.1 Halalkalicoccus sp. | reverse complement strand
AGACGGACAACGTCTGGTTCACCAACGTGACGATGAACCTGAACCCGATGCACTTCAACGAGGCGTACGCGAGCGAAACCGAGTTCGGCGAGCGCCTCGTCGACGGCACGTTCGTGATCGCCCTCGCGGTTGGAATGAGCGTCATCGATATCTCGATGAACGCCACCGCCAACCTGGGATACGATGCGATCCGCCACCACGCGCCGGTCTTCCACGGCGATACGATCTTCGCCGAAAGCGAGGTGATCGAGAAGCGCGAGAGCGACTTGCGCGAGCACGTCGGGATCGTCACGACCGAACTGCGGGCGTACAACGAGGCGGGGACGAAGGTGCTTTCCCTGGAGCGCACGCCGATGGTGCTCAGACGCGAGTACGCCGAGCCCTCGCCCGAGCGGCCGACCGGCTGGCCCGAGGGGGTGGGTACGCAGCCCGATGGGCTGTAGAGCTCGAAACCGTCAGCTATCAATAGTTCCACGCTAAGCAACGTAAACCTACTTCGTGGTGGGGCTACAGTTTGCTCGTAGGCATGTCGAACGATACTCAGGCACGCGCGATACGGAGGCGCGACGTCCTCGCGGCGGTCGCCGGGGCGGGGGCGATCGGGGCGACGGGACAGGCCTCGGCTACGGGCGACGAGGAGGGATGCGAGACGATCACGCTGCTTTACGATACACACTTTCACGGGCTGTTCGAGGACGACCACGCGGACATCGCGACCTACTTCGGGCTGATCGCAGAGCGCGCCGAGGCGGCCACGAACCCGTTCGTCCTCGGCAACGGCGACGACATCGCCACGTCGCTTTACTCGTCGGTGTTCGAGGGCAGGCACATGATCGACGCGCTGAACGCGAGCCCGCTCGCGTACAACACCTACGGCAACCACGAGTTCGATCTCGGGCCCGACGTGCTGGCCGATCGGGTCGAGGAAAGCGAGTTTACGTGGACCTGCGGCAACGTCGTCGACGAACGGACCGGCGAGGTGTTCGGCGCAGAACGGGGTGCACGGCGGTACGTTCTCCGGGAGGTCGGCGGCGTGACCGTCGGGATCACGGGGCTGTGTACCGAGGACACGCCCGACGTGAGTTCGCCCGGCGAGCACGTCGCCTTTCTCGACCCTGCCGAGACGATGGCGTCGCTCACCACCGAGATGTGCCGGGCGGGCGCGGACGTGGTCGTCGTACTGTCACATCTGGCGAGCCCGGTCGCCGAGGAGGTCGCCGCCGCGGTCGACGGGATCGACGTGATGGTCGGCGATCACTACTCGCGGGTCTACGACGAGCCCGCCGAGATCAACGACACGATCCTCTCGTTCGTCGGGGACGAGTTCGAGTTCGTCGGCGAGATCGAACTCGAACTCACCCGCGACGGAGTAGTCGACTACGAGTTCATCATGCACACGGTCGCGGACGCCGACGCGGAGCCGTTGCCCGCGGTCGACGAGGTCGTCGAGCGGTACGAGGCGGAGCTCGACGAGGAACTCGACGTGGAGATCGGCGAGTCGGCGGTCGAACTGGACGTACGGCGCGAGACGGTTCGCTATCGCGAGTCGAACGTCGGCAACTACGTCGCCGACGTGAAACGCGAGGCGGCCGACGCGGACGTCGCGCTGATGAACGGCGGCGGCCTCCGGTCGGACCGGATCTACGAGCCAGGACCGATCGCTCGCCGGACGGTGATCGATATCCTCCCGTTCCCGAACGATCTCGTCACGATCGAGGTCGACGGCGAGACGCTGGGCGCGGCGCTCGAACACGGCGTCAGCGAGCCCGGTCACGGTCGGTTTCCGCAGGTGAGCGGGATGACTTACGCCTACGATCCCGACGCGCCCGAGGGCGAGCGTATCGAGCGAGTCGAGGTCGACGGTGAGCCGCTCGATCCGGAGGCGACGTACGCGCTCGCGACCAACGACTTCGTCGCGGCGGGCGGCGACGGCTACGAGATGTTCGAGGGGCTCGCCGACGAGGCCGGCGAGGGTGCGCTGCTCTCGACGCTCGTAATCGACACGATCGAATCCGAGGGCACGATCGCACCCGAAGAGGAGGGGCGAATCGAGGTGCGCGGCTAAACGTACTCCTTGAGGAACTCCGCGATGCGCGTGTAGGCCTCGATCCGGTTTTCGAGTTTGGTGAAACCGTGGCCCTCGTCCTCGAAGATCAGCGTCTCGACGGGGACGTGTTCCGCCGCGCGTTCTGCGATCTGTTCTGCCTCGCCGACGGGCACGCGGGGGTCGTTCGCGCCGTGCAAAACGAACAGCGGGGCCTCGATCGAGTCGATATTCTTGATCGGCGAGACGGATTCGAGAAACTCGCGATCCTCATCGAGCGAGCCGTACTCGGCCTCTCGGAGCTCCCGACGCCAGTCGCCGGTGTTCTCGAGGAAGGTGACGAAGTTCGCGATCCCGACGATGTCGATCCCGGCGGCCCACAGGTCGGGGTACTCGGTGAGGCTCGCGAGCACCATGAACCCGCCGTACGATCCCCCGAGCGCGACGACGCTGTTCGAATCGATTTCGGGGCGCTCGTGGAGCCACTCGACGCCCGCCCGAACGTCCGCCACGCTGTCCATGCGCTTTTCGACGTCGTCTAAGTGGGTGTACTCGCGGCCGTAGCCCGACGACCCGCGGACGTTCGGCTCGAAGTAGGCGTAGCCCCGATCGAGGAAGTACTGCTTGACGGGGCTGAACGAGGGACGGCGCTGGCTCTCTGGCCCGCCGTGAATGTCGACGATCACCGGCGTCTCGCCCGCCCGGGCGTCGGCGGGCAGCGAGAAGAAGGCGGGGATTTCCCGATTGTCGAAGCTCTCGAAACGCACGAGTTCCGACTCCGAGAAGCGCTCGCGGGGGATCCCGCCGGTCGCGGCGTTCGTCCAGCGTTCGACCTCGCCCGTTTCCGTCTCGACCACGTAGACGTTCGTGTTCTCCGTGTCGGCGGTCGCGCTGACCGCGAATCGCTCGCCGTCCGGGTCGAAGCTCACGCCCCCGGCGACGCCCTCGGGCAGGTCGGGCGCGGGAAACGTCTCGATCTCGGTTCCCGAAAGCTCGCCGACGGTCAGTTCGGTGTACCCCTCGACGTTCCGCGAGTAGACGACTCTCCCGCTGTCCTCGTCGAGGGCGAGGCCGTCGACGTTCCACTCGCCTCCTTGCTCGACGGTGTCGAGCTCGCCCGTCTCGGCGTCCAGTCGCGCGAGATACAGCGTATCGCTTCCCTCGTCGGTCGCGAGGTAGATCCCCTCGCCCTCGGGCCCCCAGTTCGGGCTCCGGAACCGGACGTTCCCCTCGTGGGGCGTCAGGTGGGTCAGCTCGCCCGACTCGACCTCGAGGACGTAGACGTCCTGATCGAAGCTCGAGTGGGACTCGACGACGATCAGGCGCGAATCGTCCGGACTGAACCCGCCGACGTCGAGCCAGCCGTCGCCCTCGTGGATCAGTTCGGCTTCCGTACCGCGCTCGTCGCGGCCCTGGACGTAGATATCGAAGACGGCCTCCTCGCGGCGGTTCGAGGCGAAGGCGAAGCGCTCGCCGTCCGGCGACCAACCCCCGAACCTGTGTTTCGCGGTCGGCTCGTCCGTAAGCGGCGTGATCGTACCGTCGGCGGGGTCCAACAAGAACAGCTGCTGGCGCTCGTTGCCGCCCTCGTCCATCCCGAAGATCAGTTCGGGACGCTCCGGGGAGTAAGAGGCGAAGGTGACGCGCTCCTCGTAGAAGGTGTGTTGCTCGGGCCACTCTACTGGTGTTCCGAGCGACCAGACCTGCGGGACGCCGGTGGTGGCGACGAGTAAGGCGGGTCGCTCACTCTCGGGAACGAGCGACGCACCGGAGGCGCGGCGGGCGTTGAGATACCGTTCGAACTCGTATGCCATGTGTCGGCCTCCGACCCCGCGAGTATAGGGATTCGGATCGCGGAACCGCCCGTCGATCGGGTTTATTATGCGTTGTGCGGATGACGGCGCATGGAATCGACGCTCTACGACCATCCAGGCGTCTACGACGCCCTGTACGCCGGAAAGGAGTACGACGCGGAGGTGGCGTTCATGCTCGACCGCGCGAGCGATCCGGACCGGGCGCTGGTCGTCGGCTGTGGGACGGGCGAGCACGCACGGCGGTTGTACGAAGCGGGACTGGACGTCGTCGGCGTCGATCCCAGCCCGGCGATGGTCGGGCGTGCGCGGACGAAATCCGACGCCGAGTTCTGCGTCGGGACGCTCCCCAAACTCCCGGTCGCTGCCGATTTCGACCTCGTTGCAGCACCATTCACCGTACTGAACTATCTTTCGTCCGCGGAGTTAGTGCCGGCCTTGGCAGACCTCGCGGCGCGCGTCGCCGACGACGGTGTCCTCATTCTCGATACGGGCGACTTTCCGGAGATGACCGCACCGGCGCTCCAGATCGCGGTCGGTCCCGACGGCGACTGTGCACGTCTCTTTCAGTTCCATCGCGAGAGCGGCCGAAGCGCGCGGATGGACGCGCTCGTCTTTCACGACACCTCCTGGTTCGTCGACCGCCACACGCTCACGACGTTCACCGACGAGGAGGTCCGAACGGCGCTCGCCGAACTCGGCTTCACCGTCGAGCGCCGGGACTGGTACACGGATCGGACGATCATGCCGGATCCCTCCGTGTTCGTCGCCCACCGCTGAACACGCTCCGCGGGCGAACAACTTTTTATCACATGGATTCGTGTTCGAGTATATGAACGTCGCGTTCGTCCACGCCACGCCCGCCGCGGAGACGGCGCTGGCCCGGCGAACGCGCTACTGGGCGGGGCTGCTCGCGGATCGGGGCCACGACGCGACGGTGCTGTGTACTCGGTGGTGGGACGGCGAGTATGACGAGTTCGAGCGCGAGGGCGTGACGTACCGCGCGATCGCGGAATCGCCCCGGTGGTTGGTCGCCCGCCTTCCGGGCGCGCTGTCGGAGCTCGGTCCCGACGTCGTCCACGCCGCGGCATCGGAGCCGACCGCGGCGCTTGCCGCCCGGCTCTCGGGACCCCCTCTCGTCGTCGAGTGGTGCGGCCGAGAGGAGCCCAAACGCCTCGATCGGGCGCTGTCGGGCGCGGATCGCGTGGTCGTCCCCTCCGAACACGTCCGGACGAAGGTACGGGAGCGGGACGTCGAGGCGACGGTCCTCCCGTGGGGGATCCCGATCGAGCGAATCCGAGAGACGGAGCCATCCGGCTCTGCGGCGCTGGTCTGGTCCGGCCGGCTCGACGAGCACGCGAACCTCGAAGGACTCCTGCTCGCGCTCGCGGAGTTCCGGTACCGGGAGTGGCGCGCGCTCGTGATCGGCGACGGCCCCCGAAAGGACGAGTACGAGGGGCTGGCGCGGGATCTTCGAGTTGCGGATCGCGTGGACTTCGTCGGCGAGCGCCCGATGGGGGATCGGATCGCCCGGCTGAAGGGTGCGCACGTCTTCGTCCACACCGCCGACCGGTGTCCGTTCGCCCGCAAGCTGCTGCTCGCGCTCGCCTGTGGCTGTGTCGGGATCGTCGAGTACCAGGTCGATTCCGCGGCCCACGAACTCATCGCTGGCAGAACGCGCGGGCTCGGCGCGACCGACGACGAGGGGATCGTCGCGGCGATCGAGCGCGCCGCGGAGCTCCCACAGAAGGAGTACGACGCCGGGTTCGAGGCGTTCTCCCACGAGCGCGTCGGCGACCGGTATCTCGACGTGCTCGACGAGCTGGGCGATCAGTCGGCGTCGGAGTCGGCCTCGACGTCGCGATTGGGCGACGAGCCGCTCAGGTAGACCGCGGTGAGGATCAGCGCCGCGATGAGGAAGTCCAGCCCGTGTTCGACGAGGTGGTGGACCGTCATCGGGACGTAGCCGAAGACGGTCCCGAGCCCGACGGCGGTCCGAAAGACGAGCGCGCCGAGCGCGACCGTCACCAGCAGGTAGCGGGCGGTCGGCCGTCGGCTGTAGACGACGAGACTGAGGACGAACAGGACGACGGTACCGAGCGCCGCGAGCAGAATGACCGAGAGGAGCACGGGCGTGTGTTCCGCCGACGGCCACTGTCCCGTCCCCTGTAGTACGGTGCCGAGCGTCGTCATGGATCGTCTGGTGGGCGTTCGTCCGGTACCGACAAACCCGTTGCGCCCGCGGGGCGTTCGGTCGACTTTTGTTCGCTCGGTACCGACCTCTACGAGATGACGGCCGACACCCGAGAGCGGATCCGCGAGCACGTCCGGGCCACCCCGGGGGTCCATTTCAACGCGCTGGTCAGGGACTCGGAGTTCGCGCCCGGCCAGGTCCAGTACCACATGCGACGGCTGCTCCGTTCGGGTGCGGTGACCGAAGAGCGCCTCTACGGACGAACCCACTACTTCCCGCCCGAACACGACCCGTGGGAGCGCCGGACGCTCGCGCTCGCCCGCCGCGAAACCGCCCGCGAGGTTCTCGCTCACCTCCTCGAACACGAGGGTGCGAAACCCGCAGACGTCGCGGCGGCGGTCGGCGTCGCCCGCAGCACGCTCGAGTGGCACCTCGATCGCCTCTGCGAGCAGGGGATCGTCGAGAAGCGCTACGACGCGCGGGGCCGGGTGACGCTCTCGATTTCTCGGCCGGACCGCACCGCGCGGCTGCTCGCCGGAACCACCGACTCGCTGCCGGATCGCTTTGCCGACCGGTTCATGCGGCTCGTCGACGACCTGTTCGAGGAGTGATTCGAGGTTCGAACCAGAACCGAAAGGAAACGCCGGCCCGATCGTCGCGTATGGGCCGAACGCGGCGAACGCGGAGGGCGACGTGAGTCGAGGACGTTCCCGGCTGAGAGGCGTCTTGCTGGTCGCGGCGGTGGCGTGCGTGCTTCTCGCGGGCGCGCAGGTCGCCGGCGCGCACGCGTATCTGGCGGAGAGCGATCCGAGCAACGGCGAACGGGTCGATGAGCCCCCCGAGGCCGTCGTTCTCTCGTTTTCGGGCGACGGCGTCCAGATCGCCGAGGTGAGCGTCACGGCTCCCGGCGGCGAGGACGTGAGCGGGGCGGCCGAGATCGATCCCGACGACAGCCAGCGCGTGCTCGTTCCGATCGAGGGCGGCGAGGACGCGGTCGAGGGCGTCTACGTCGTCGAGTGGGAGGTGCTCGCCGACGACGGCCACACCACCTCGGGGACGGTCCTCTTTACCGTCGGCGACGAGCCGCTGGATCGCGAGCAGGTGCTCGAACTGCACGAAGAAGACGGAGAGGGCGTCTCGCCGCTCGAAGCGGGTGCGAACGCGCTCGTCCTCCTCTCGCTGATCGGACTGGTCGGGATCCCGGCGACCCTCTGGGTCGCGGTCTACCCGCTCGTCGGTCGGTTCGGCGTTCCGCTCGCCGCCGCGGAACGGCGCGCCCGCTGGCTGCTCACCGTCTGTGCCGGGCTGTTGTTCGTCGGCGTCGTCGGCCTGGGGCTCGCCCGAAGCGCGTCGGTCGCCCCGTCGCTCTCGCTCGATTCGGTCGGGCGCTTTCTCGGCACCTCGCTCGGTGCACTCTGGATCGGCCAGCTCGCGGTCGCCGCGGGCGTTCTCGGGGTGTTCCTCCTCGCGCGCCGCCGGAAACTCGCCCGCCGGTACTGGCTCGGCGGCGCGCTCGCGGGCGGGGTCGCCGTCCAGCTCTCGGTGAGCGCGACGAGCCACTCCGCCAGCCTGATCGACCGGCTGCAGGGGACCGCGGCCGACTTCGCACACATCGGTGGAGCCGCCCTCTGGGTCGGCGGCCTGCTCGTCCTCGGACTGGTCGTCCCGTTCGCGCTCCGGGACGCACCCGAGGAGCGGGCGGCGCTCGCGACGGCGGTGCGACGGTTCTCGATCGTCGCGCTGACGGGCGTGACGCTCGCGGTCGCGACCGGCCTCGCGCTCGCTGCCTGGCACGCGCCCGACCCCGCGACGCTCCGGAGTACCGTCTACGGAACGGCCCTGTCGGCCAAGACGACGCTCGTCGTCCTGGCACTCGGGATCGGCGGAGTCACGCGATACGTCCTGCTTCGCCGGCTCGAACGCGGCGAGGCCGACGCCGGGACGCTGGTACGAGCGGTGCGCTTCGAGATAGGCGTGTTGCTCGCCGTGGTCGTCGTCTCGGGGCTCATCACCGCGGCCCCGACGGCCGCGATCGCCGGCGACGAGGGGCCGAGCGAGGGGCGACTCACGGGGGAGACGAGCGAGCTCGCCGTGACGCCCGCGGAGGAAGGCACGGAAACGGCGCTGATCGACGAGGGTGAACCGGTCGTCATCGACGCGATCTTCCGAACCGACGACGAGCCCGTCACCGTAGCGGAACCGACGCTCCTGTTGCGTAACGATCAGTTCGGCGTGACGTACACGGTCGAGCTGGACGAGACGGACGGAGGGATCTACTCGACGGTCCAGGTGCTCCCCGAGATCGGGAATTGGGAGGTCCGGGCCTCCGGACAGGTCGACGGCAGCTACGAGAGCGAGTGGTTCGACCTCTACGTGATCCCGGACCACCCCGACCACGAGGGCCACGCAGGCGAGGAGACGGCGTTCGCGATCTGGCTTCGGGTCGGTGCGCTCGCCGTCGGCCTCGCCGGGACGGCGGCGGTGCTGATCGAGGCGACCCGGTTCGATCGAACGGGGTGAGTTTCGACGGTCGTACCATAACCCACACTAATATGGGGTGAGAAGGGAGGGTATGACGAACGTTTCACGTCGGCGGGTCGTACGGATCTCGGGAAGCGGGCTCGCGCTCGGGCTGGCGGGCTGTGTGGGTGGTGACGGCGGGGACGACGGAACCGAGGAGGGCGCCGGAGCGGACGACCAGCAGACGGACGAGGGCGGCGAGGACGGCGAGGACGCACCCGGAAGTGAAGGGTTGATCTACGCCTTCGCGCCCGATACGATCGCGCTGATCGACCCCGAAGCGGGCGACGTCGTAGAAGCGCTCGACGGTCCGAGCGGCGCGGAGTGGGGCGATGCGCGGATCACGCGGGATCACTCGCGGATCTTCGTCAACGAGCAGACCGCAGCACAGGTCGTCGTCATCGACACCGACGCGCGCGAGATCGCGGGCGAGGTCGACGTCGGTCCCGATCCGGTGCATATCTACAACCCCGTCGAGGGCGAGATCTGGAGCCACTCGGACGCCGAGGGCTCCTTTTACGTGATCGACGCCGAGCACCTCGACGTGATCGACGTGGTCGAGGCCGGACTGGAGGGCGAGGGCCACGGCAAGCTGCTGCACCCCCCCGATCTCGACCCGAAGGCCTACGCGATGAACGTCAACGATGCCGCCGGGCTGGTGATCGATCTGGAGGAGCGCGAGCGCACGACGACGTTCGAGCTGGAGGGCGAGGGGGGCACCCACTACAAGGCGTACGCCCCCGAGACGGGACTCGCGTACGTCCAGCGTACTGGCGAGCCCGGCGGGACGGACGTCATCGACACCGCGAGCGACGAGGTGATCGACCGGCTCGAATACGCGGGTGGGATGTATCTCAGCCCCGATGAGACGCTGTTGGCGATTCTCGACGACGAGACGATCCAGTTCGTCGACGCGACCAGCGATGGAAGCGAGATCGAAGCAACGATCGAGGTCGAGGGCGAGCCCGGCGCGCTCCGGTACCACGAGAGCGAGGAGGGGCTCTACGGCTTCACGACGAACACCGCCACACCGGACGTCTCGGTCCTCGATCTCGAATCGTTCGAGGAGGTCGATCGGATCGAAACCGGCGAAACCGACGGGCAGTATCGAGCGGGCGTCGCGGGCGATGCGTACTTCGTTACGACGGCCGACGCGGATGGAACCGTCGCGCTCGTTGATATGGAGACCCGAGAACTGCTCGCCGAAGTCGAGGTCGCAAGAGGGGTCGACACGGTGCAGTACGTCGGGCGCGAGGGCGAAGACACCTCGGGCGTCGGCTACACCAGTCAGTGACCGAGTCGCGACGGTTCGATTCGCGAACCACAACAGATAGAAACGCACGAGCACTAGAGTCAGCCATCCCGCGCCCTTCTCGCGTGGACCGACAACTGTGATCCCCGTTTCAGCGATCGGAAGCACCGGCGCACCCGTCTATGCGGACCTAGCCGTGTTCTTCCTCATCGGTCTCCTCGGCGGGGTTCACTGCATCGGGATGTGCGGACCGCTCGTGACGACCTACGCCGAGGGGATGACGAGCATGGACGGCGCGCTCACCAGCCACGAGGTCCGCCAGCACGGCCTGCTCAACCTGGAGACGAACCAGGAGCTCTACGGTCGCGTCGTGCTCGGCCTCGAGCCCAACACCCCGCTGATCTGATCAGTCTCCGCTCACCGGGACGGCCGCCGCGTCGGCGA
>JAWARX010000021.1:0-14433 GCA_038893155.1 Halalkalicoccus sp. | reverse complement strand
AACTGAGCGTTGTTCGCATGGTAATCCGTCAGCCGGACATTTTTGCACGATTATAAACGGTCTAACACGACGTTTGAACCGGAATAGCAAAAAGTAGGCAGGACTAAGAGGGAGATCATGGATGAGAAACAGAACCGCCGACGGTTCCTCGCGGCGATGGGTGCCGGCACGTTCGCCCTCGCGGGCTGTACCGACGCGGTCGGCGATCTAACGGGCGGTAACGGTGAGGGCGACGACGGGAACGGAAACGGAGGCGGCGAGGAAGACGACGGGCAACCCGAAGGCAACGGCGACGAGAGCCAAGCGACGCCGCCCGCGATCGATCAGGGCGAGGTCGTCAGCGACTTCGACGAGGACTTAGAGGAGTGGTTCGCGACCAGCGGCGAGCTATCGGCCGACGAGGAGAACGCGCTCACCGGCTCGCGCACGGCGCGAATCGACGGCGAGGGCGCGGCCGCGGGCATCGGTCGGGCGTTCCCCGACGGACTCGACATGGAAGGTCAGCACCTCTCGCTCGCGCTCCGGGTGGACAATCCGCGGCCCGCGCGCGTGACCGTCCGGATCTTCGCACCCGGACAGGCCGATCAGCTCTGGAGTACCCGAACCGTCCTCACTCCCTACGAGGGGTGGCTCCGGATGGACGTCGGCTACACCGGCCAGCGCGGCGAGCCGTTCCTTGACGACGTCCAGGAGATCCAGATCACGCTCGACGATCCGAACGCCGAAGACGGCGACGCCGAAGAGGACGAGGCCGCTGACGCCGCAGAGGAGGAAGCTGGGGGCGAGGACGACGAGGAAGACGACGCGAACGGCGAGAACGGGATCACCTTCTTCGTCGACGACTTCCGCATGACGCCCCAGGCGAGTCAGGGCTACGTCATGCTGACGTTCGACGACAACGTGGCGAGCCAGTACGAGAACGCGTTCCCGATGTTCGAAGAACGCGACATGCGGGGCGTTCTCAACGTGATTCCGCCGTCGCTCAACCGGCCCGAGCGCCTCTCGATCGACCAGCTTCGCGAGATGCGCGATGCCGGCTGGGACGTCTCCGCTCACGCCGAACGCAGCGACGGGCTCGCGGAGATGGATCCCGAAGAGGCGCGCGAGGCACTCGAGTCCGACCACGAGTACCTCGTCAACCGCGGGTTCCCCGACGGGGCCCGGTTCCACACCGTTCCGTACCACAGCGCGAACCAGGAAGTCATCGACATCGCGCGTGACTACTACGAGATGAACTCATACTTCGGCGGAACGCCGAACGCGGTTCCCATGACCGATCCGATGCACCTCTCGCGGGTCGACATGCACGATATCGGTGGCTTCACGTCGATGATCGACATGGCCGCCGAGCACAACCAGCTCGCGATCGGGCTGGCCCACGGGGTCGTCCCCGAAGACGAGATCGGCGAGGATCCGCTCGCGGACATGACGACCGAACAGCTCGAAGAGCTGCTCGATTACATCGAGGAGAGCGACGTCCAGCTCGTCACCGCCTCGGATCTGCTCGATACGGATCCGAGCGAGCTGTAGCCCGACGATCGGTCCCGACCGGTCTTCGGATGACCGTAACCGGCCATCGGTATCCGTCGGACGACTGCTTCCGCAGTACTGCCGAGGAGCAGTTGGCTCCCGGTCCCGACCGTGGCTACCGAGGACGATCGCCCGAGTGGACCTGCCGGTCGCGATCCCCGTTTCGAGAGCAGGGGATTCGCCGTAGCGCTCGAGTCGTACTGCGGGTTCGGAACCTGACGGGGACGAGGAGCGAGTCATCGTCTCCCGTGTGCTGTTCCATCGAGGGGGAAAATAGTATCCCGAACCGGTACGTTCAGGAATCGTTCGTCGAGAACGTCCGCGGTTCAGAGCAGTTCGGCCAGGAGGACGGTCGCGAGCCCGAAGTAGATCACCAGTGCGGTGACGTCCTTGACGGTGGTGATCAGCGGGTCCGATGCCGCTGCGGGGTCGAAACCGAGTTTGTTCATGAGCCACGGGATGGCGTAGCCGACGACCGAGGCGACCACACAGACGGTGACGAGACCGACGAAGACGACGATCGCCAGCTCGGATGCGTACGGCTCGTTGATCTGCCAGGCGTAGGCCGCAGCGGCGCCGATCGAACCGATGATGAGACCGATCAGCAGGCCGATCAGCCCCTCGCGGGCGAAGTGTCGCATCGCGTTTCGGTCGTCGATGTGGCCGAGGGCGAGTCCGCGGACGAAGATAGTCGACGCCTGGGTGCCGACGTTGCCGCCCATGTCCATGATCACCGGGACAAAGAAGGCGAGCGCAACGACGCCCTCTAAGGTCTCTTCGTGATAGCCGATGACGCCACCGGCCATCAATCCGCCTACGAGGGCGACGATGAGCCAGGGCAGTCGTAGTCTGAGAATCCGCGTGATCGAAGACTCGAGGATCGCACTCGAGCGGGCGGTCTCGACGTCGGTAAACGAAAAGCCCGCGCTCTTGAGGATGTCTTCGGTGGCTTCCTCCTCGACGACGTCGAGGATGTCGTCGTTTCGCGCGACGCCGACGAGCTTGTCGGTCGCGTCCGTAACGGGAAGCGCGGGGAAGTCGAGTTCGGCAAAGCGCCGGGCAGCGACCTCGACGTCCTGTCCGGCATCGAGGCTGTAGACGTCCTCGTGCATGATGCTCGCGACGAGTTCGTCCTCGGGGGCGTTCAGCAGCTCGCGCACCGAGAGCACGCCGATGAGTCGGTCGTCCGCGCCGTGGACGTAGACGTAGTAGACCGTCGTCTCGTCGTCGTCGGGGACGAACTCACGGAACTGCTCGATCGCCTCGCCGACGAACAGATCGCCGCTGATCGAGACGAACTCCTCGTCGACGATCTCCTCGACGACGTCCGCGTGGACCTCCTCAGCGGACATATCCGTGTTCCTCCTGTACCGGTGAGAAGACGCCCGCGAACGCGCTGTCGAGCAGGCTGGGCACCAGGTCACCGAGCGAAGTGCCGTAGAAGTCGCTTGCACTACTGCTGTGGTTCGTGTCGAATATGGACTGTATGTGTGACATACAGAACTATAGAATTAGAGAATCCTAATAATACTTTTGTAGATAGTGCGTATATGGATAAATATTCACACGATACTAGTACACATAGCTCGTCGAGTTAGCCCGACCAGCGATCGGCGAGATCCGACGCCAGGCGTTTCGCCCGTGCGCCCGGCGAGCGGTCGAACGCGTAGGTGACGCCCGTCAGCTCCTCGGAGACGTCCCACAGCCTGCGGGCGGCCTCCCGGTCGTACGAGCGATCGCTCGAACGCTGGATCGCCGGCGGGCCGCGCATGTTCCTGAACCCGCCGGGACCGACGTACTGGCCGCCCTCGATATCGGAATGGGTCGCGGCGTAGAGCATCGGGAGCGCACCGGTCGCCGCGTCCTGGGCGAACAGGGCGTTCGCCGCCTTCATTCCCCAGAGTCGGAGGCGCGAGCCGCGCATCTCCGGCCCCCGCCGCTGTAGATCGGTCGCGGCGTAGCCGGGGTGACAGGCGACGCTCGTCACGTCCAGATCCGCCGCGCGCAGTCGTCGATCGAGCTCGTAGGCAAACAGCAGGTTCGCGAGCTTCGACCGGGCGTACGCATCCCACGGGTCGTAGCGCTCCTCGCCCTGGAGGTCCTCGAAGTCGAGCTCGCCGCGTTCGTGGACCGCGCTGCTCTGGGTGACGATGCGGGTCTCGCCGCCGGTGGTGAGCAGTCGGTCGAGGAGCAGTCCGGTGAGCGCGAAGTGGCCGAGGTGGTTGACGCCGAACTGGGTTTCGAAGTCCTGTTCGGTCTCCGTTCGGGGGATCGCCATCACGCCCGCGTTGTTACAGAGGACGTGCAGCGAAGGGGAGGTCCGACGGAACTCGTCGGCGAAGGCCCTGACGGACTCGAGGTCCGCGAGGTCGCATTCGTGGACCGACAGCGAGGCGCTCGGAAGCTCCCCGCGGATCGACTCGGCGGCCTCGTTTCCGCGTTCGACGCTCCGACACGCCATGATCACGTGCCCGCCCTTTCGCGCGAACGCCCGCGTGGCCTCGTAGCCCAGCCCGGTGTTCGCGCCGGTGACGACGATCGTACTACCCGAGAGGTCCTGCATCTCCTCGGCGCTCCAGTCGGATGTCATCGCGGGCCGTAGGGCTCGCCGACGCTAAACGGTTCGTGTCGCGGGTTCGATCCGAGCGTGTCGCTCGTCGAGCGAGCGCCAAAAAACGTGAAATGTGCTGTACCGTCGACCGCCGCGTAGCCGCCTTACAGGCGGGTGACGTTGGTCGCGCGGGGACCCTTGGGGGCCTGTTCGATGTCGAATTCGATCTCCTGACCCTCTTCGAGGTCCGGACCGCCAACGTCTTCCATGTGGAAGAACACGTCGTCGTCCGCGTCGTCAGTCGAGATGAAACCGTAACCGCCAGTGTCGTTGAAGAAGTCAACTTCGCCTTTCGCCATTACGGTTGTTCCAACGCCCCACCGGTTCATAAGCCTTCCGTGGTCCGACTGCCCGTGGTTTGTATGCACACGACCACCGAGGGCGGCAGACACATCGAGAGCGGATTCACTCGCGATCGGACTCCAAGACCTCCGCGATCGTCAGGACCGCGTCGAACTCGGCCTCCGGTGAGCCGTGGACGTACACCTCGCCCGCCGCTGCGTCGAACTCGACGAACTCCGCTTTCGCCGTCTTCGGGAGGTGCGTGTGGTACAAGGAGAGTTCGATCCGGTCGTAGGCCTCCTCGGGGAGCTCGCCGTTTGCCTCCCCCGCCGCGATCTCCTCGGTGAGCTCCTCGATCGGTACCCGGCCCTCTTGCTCGTCTAAGTAGTACAGGACGTGTCGACGGCGTTCCGAGCGGAGCAGGTCGAATACCGTGTCGAGGGAGACCATGGGTGTAACGACGGATAAACGATCGTCGTGGTCCGTGTTAAACCTACGGAAGCGTAAAGTAAACGAAGTGGGATCGCGAGCTACCGCCTGTGCGGTGCAATCTGTCCAACGGGGTTTCGGAGTCGAGCGAGCGGCCAGGGAGGGGACCAGGCGGCAGGCGACCGAACCGGAGGACCAACTGAGCGGGGTGAGTCGGTTGGAGAAGCTTGAGGCGACGAGATTCGGGGTGGTCGCGTCGTTGTATGTCGGGAACACCGGTGCGTCCCGTAAGCGCTCGTCATTTCCGGGTCGGTCCCCCGCGTTCTGGATGTACGACGGAAAGCGTTTCAAGTTCGCGTTCGACGAGTACGACGGGCGTCGACCGACTCCCGCTCTTTTCGCGCGACTCGTCCTCGAACGTGGTATCCGAGAGCGAAAGCGTCACACCGTACTCTCCGGCCGAGGCGTTCTTGGGAACTCGCCACTCGATCGTGCTCTCGGTGAGCGTGCTCAACTGGGGCGTCACCACCCGACTCACAGTGTATCGCTTCGGACCGTCGAACGTGGCCGTGAGCTCGCTCTCGTGCGAGGAGGTGGGGAACGTATCGTCGAAGACGACGGTCGCGTCGACGCTCACCCGATCGCCGGGCCGTGCCGTCGAACTCCGGAGACGGGCGTCCCACAGCGCGTCCCACGCCGCCAGCCCGTTCATGTAGTGATGCAGTGCGGTTCCGAGGTACCCGTCTCTGGGTGGATTCGCCGCGATCGCTGACTCGATTTCCTTCACTCGCGACCAGCCTTCCTCGTAGGTCGTGACGCGGTCGTTCGCGGTCGTTCCGGGGAACTCCTGGGTCTCGATCGCGAGCACGTACGGTGCGTCGAGATCGGAAACGACGGTCGCCAAACGACGGCGGACCTCTTCGTGGGTGTCCCAGTAGGCCATGATCACGCTGTAGTCGAGCGATGGGTGGGCAGCGATCGCCCGTGCGCGCGGTGGGCTGTGTTCTGGAAGCGCCCACCACCAGGCGACGGTCCCGGAGACCGCAAGTCCCTGCGAGGCGACGGTCTCTCCCTCCCCTATCCCCGGGAACTCGTCGAGGAATCGCTCGTACGCCTC
Organism: Halalkalicoccus sp.; assembly: GCA_038893155.1. Classification (GTDB taxonomy): domain Archaea; phylum Halobacteriota; class Halobacteria; order Halobacteriales; family Halalkalicoccaceae; genus Halalkalicoccus. The sequence continues at coordinate 8,464 of JAWARX010000021.1, read as the reverse complement.
GAGCGAGTCACTCAGCCCATCAGGGGCGAACTCGACGTTCAGATGGATCCCGTCGAACCGATCCGCGTCCTCGCTCCGGGCGTTGTGCTCGAGGACCGCGAAGACGACTCGGCGAGCGTCGTCGATCCCCTCCGGTCCGTACGTTCCGGTCAGCGCGTGTACCTCCAGACCCGCTTCGCGCATCGCCGCGACGAGACCCCGTCGATGGTCCTCAGAGACGGTTCGCAGTGCTCCCCACGAGAGATAGACCGTCCGGATACCGAAGCGTTCTGCCCGCTCGAAAAACCGCCCGCGAGCGGCGGCGTCGGTCGCCAGTCGAGGGGCGTATCCCCAGACGTAGACCCTCCGGTCGTCGAAGACCGGCGACGCACGCGCCCTGCCGGTACTGATTGAACCGAGCGCCGAGAGGGCGAGCCCACCGACGAAAAGACCCTGCATCAATCTTCGGCGGACTCTGTCCACCGGCTCGCCGGAGGAGTCGTCGGCCGGCATCGAATATTCGCTTTCGACAATCATCGAATTATATACGTGTCGGGAATAGTTAACCGTAGCGCCGAGCCGTCAGTACGATCGGAGCCCGTTCGTGGGGATGATCCGACCCCATCCATCGTTACGGATCGCCCGCGTCATCGAAGCCCGCCCGCTCCATTGCCCCCCACGCCTCGACGCCGCGGAGGAACTCGATGAATCCGTGCCAGAGGACGACCGTCCGCCACTGTCGGTAGACGAGGTTCTCGCCGACGCCGTAGACGAGAAGCAGCGCGACGTCGCGCGGTCGTTCGTATCGCCTGAAGCTCACCACCTCGCTCAGCACCGAGAGCCACGAGAGGAACGTCCCGAGCGCGATCGCGAGGAGCAAGAACGCGAGGAAGAACCACCCGTCGACGACCCCGAGGAGGAAGGCGAGCGGGACGATCACGTATCCGGACCCCTCGATCAGCGGGCCGAGCGCCTCGACGAAGACGAAAAACGGGAGCGCGAACACCCCGGTGACGCCGTATCGTGGGTTTCCGATCATTCGCCGGTGTTCGGCGAGCGTCTGGAACAGCCCGCGGTGCCAGCGCCGGCGCTGTCGGCTCAGGACGGTCCTGCTCTCCGGTACCTCGGTCCAGATCACCGGCTCGGGGACGAACTCGACGCGGTACTCCCTGTCCTGTTCGTTCAAGTGTCGGTGGAGGCGGACGACGAGCTCCATGTCCTCGGTGATCGTCTCCGATCGGTAGCCGCCGACCTCGCGCACGAGCCGGGTGTCGAACAGGCCGAACGCGCCCGAGATGATCAGCAGGCTCCGGAGGCTCGAGAGGCCGATCCGTCCGGAGAGAAACGCGCGCATGTACTCCATCGTCTGTAGACCGACGAGCGGTCTCCGCGAGAGCCGGACGTCCTCGACGATCCCGCGTCTGATCGTACAGCCGTTTGCCACCCGGACGACACCCCCGGTCGCGATCGTCCGCTCGGGGTCCTCGAGAAACGGCTGCGCGACCGATAAGAGCGCATCCCGTTCGATGATCGAGTCGGCGTCGACCGCACAGAACAGCCGCTTCTCGGTGAGATAGAGCCCCGCGTTCAGCGCGTCGGCCTTCCCGCCATTTTCTTTGTCGATCACCGTCAGCTTCCCGTTTCGAGCCGACCGATAGACCTCGCGGACGGGTTCACACGGAAGCTCCCACGGCGGGTCCGCGGGAACCGCCTGCAAGTCGAACGCCTCGGTGAGCGTTTCGAGGGTCGCGTCGCTCGATCCGTCGTTGACGACGATCACCTCGTAGTCGGGGTAGGTGAGATCGAGAAACGACCTGACGCTCGGGACGATCGTCGGCGCTTCGTTGTACGCCGGGACGACGATCGCGATCCCGGGGAGAAACGGCGAGCCGAACCGATCGTAGACGGACTGGAACGTCCGCTCGCGAAGCAGTCGACGGAGTTCGACGAGCGCGACGAGGTGGACGACCGTGTAGACGGAGTTCGCGACGACGAAGTACGCGAGGACGATCACGCTGAACCCGAACAGCGCCGCCACCCCCGCGGCACCGAGCGTGTCGACGATCATGCAACCCTCGTGTTCGCCGTTCGGCCACGCGCTGTGAGCACCCACCGACGCGTCCGCTCGTAGGCCGCCGACGGATCGTCGATCGTCTCTCGCCCGCCTTCGGCGAGCACGCGGATCCCGATGAGGCGGGCGAGGTCGTCCGATTCCTCCCGAACCGCGTCGGTGACCGCGTCGAGTTCTCCCCACTCTCCGAGCGCAACGTAGGCGGCCTGTCTGACCGTCGGATCGGGATGCGAGACGAACGCTGCGGGATCGAACCCCTCGCGAATCCGTGGGCTCCAGCCGTACCCCGCGAGCAACCGGAGGAGTTCGGCCTGTATCTCGGGGTCACGATCCGCACAGTCGGTGACCCAGTCGATCGACGCGGGGCCGATGCCCGAACGGGCGTGGCGGAGCACGAGCAACACCTGTACGAGGACGGCGTCGTTCCAGCGGTCGCGTTCCTCCCGTCCGAGTTCGAGCAGATAGGAGGGATTCCGGCGGACGATCCGATACAGCGTATCGAGGCCGAACACCGACAGCGCCTCGTCAGTCTCCGAGAGCAGCAGATCGACGCCCTCACGACTCGCGCGAGGATCGTCGCTCTCGTAGAGCACTCGGGCGAGTGCCGTTCGGACGACGCGATCTCCCGTGCGGTGCTCGATCGCGGCGTCGACGACAGAGGGATAATCGACGAGTGAGAGCCACGTCAGCCCCCGAAGCACCCGATGGAGGTCGTTCGACTCTACCTCGCGCTGCAGCCGCTCGGGGTCGGCTCCGAGGGCTGCCGCGAGCCGGCCGAGTTCGTGTCGCTCCGTGCCGCGGAGCTGCCGAAGCAGGCGTTCGGTCGCGGACCGCGCGGCAGCCCGTTCGACCCCGGAGAGCCCGGCGACCCATGCCTCCCAGTCGGGGTCGTCCTCGCCGAGACGGGAGAACAGCTCGGCGGTCATCGCCGGTCTGAGCTCCCGTCGCCGCTTCTCACGGCGATGCCGGTACGCCGAGATCGTGAGCGTCGCGAGTCCGATGAGCGAGACGACGACGGCGAGCGCGATCGCCGTCCAGACGACGAGCGTCGAGAGCTCCATCGATCACCCGATGAGCCGCTCGATGCGTGCGACGACCTCGCTCGGGCTGAACGGCTTCGTGACGTAGTCGGTCGCGCCGCGTTCGAAGCCCTCGACGACGTCCTCCTCGCGCGAACGCGCGGTGAGCATCAGAACCGGAACGTCGGCGAGCGCGTCGTCCTCGCGGATCCGTTCTAAGACCTGGAAGCCGTCCATCCGCGGCATCATCACGTCGAGGACGACCACCGCCGGGAGCTCGTCTCGCCCGTGGAGGTGGTCGAGACAGGCCTGGCCGTCCTCGAACCCCTCGACCTCGAAGCCGCTTCGGTCGAGCTTGAACGAGAGCAGCTGTCTGATGTCCTCGTCGTCCTCCGCGAGGACCGCGGTCCGACTCACGTCGCACCCCCCGTCCGTCGATCGGACGCTCGCAGGTCGTGCGGTCCGGGGCGTGCGGTGATCAGGGCACCGGTCAAGTCGGTGACGTCGAGCGGCCGCTGGACGAACAGCCGGCTCCCGACCGTGTACCACGACCCACCGGCGTCGGGGTCCACGAGCACGACCGGCATCCGTCGCCCACGGCGCCGCTCGCGAAGGGCGGCGACCGTCTCGCGGTCGGTCCGCGCGTTCCCCGTCGCCGCGACGATCGCGAGGTCGTACCCGCGCTCGTGGCAGGCCTCGATCGCGGCCTCTCGATCCTCGACCTGTGTCACGGCGACGTTCGACGATCGCTCCCCGCCGTCGAGTCCGTCGACGGATCCGATGACGAGGAGGTCGACACCATCGCCTCGTTCCATGTCGATGAGATGTTCCCCGACCGTCATAGCCGTATCGAAGCCGCCGTCGGTGACCGCGGAGACGCCGAGCTGTGGCTCCCCACTCGACTCGTCGGTGACGACCGAGAGGAGCGCGACCGGAAGCGCCTCGTCACACCGCTCTCCCAGCCGTCGCGCGAGCACGAGCCCGCTTTCGTCCCCGACGAACCGATCCGTGACGAGCACCGCTGGCGGTTCCTCCGTGACGGCTTCCTCCGCCTCGGTGGCGCTCTCTGCGACCCGAACGCGGTAGCCGATCGCGCGGAGGCGTTCGGCGAGCAGTGTCGCGGTGTCGTGTTCGGACTCGATCAGGAGCATCGATCCCGAACCGACGAGCGTCCCCACGCGATCGGAGCCCCCGACGCTTTCGAGGGCGACGTCGAGGGCGTCGTCGAACGTCGTCGTCAGGGTCTCGACCGCGGCTTCGAGCTCGGTCGCCTTCCGGTAGACGAACCTGAGCAGCTCCTCTTGATCCTCGTCCAACGTGTCGGCGTCCTCCTCCAGGAGCAGTTCCATGTAGCCGATGATCGAGGTGAGCGGCGTCCTGAGTTCGTGGGAGGCGCGTGCGAGCGCGTCGCGGTGAAACGACGCGAGCGCGTCGAATCGCTCGCCGATCACGTCCACCTCGTCGGAGAGCGAAAGCTGTGCCAGCCGTGCGCTCGCCAGGAACGAGAGCAGCTCCGCACACCGGATCGTCTCGTCGGCGAACCCACCCCCATCGACGAGCTGGAGGACGCCCTCGTCCCCGAGCGGGACACACAGCGCGGCCTCGGCTGCGAAGGGGTGGTGTTCGCCGGCCACCTCCCCGACCGCCTCGATCTCGACCGTCTCCTCGCACTCGATCGCCGTCTCCACCGCCGCCCCCGTGATCAGCAGCGACGGCGAACCCGTCGTCTCGTCGGTGTGGGTGATCGACACCCACCCGTCGTTCCGGCGGAGCACGACGACCACCTGCTCGACGTCGAACAGGTCGCGGCTCGCGGCGATCGCCGCATCGTAAACCGCGGTCTCGCTCCGACAGCGGGTCAGATCGAGCGCCACCCCGTGGAGGGCGTCGACGCGGGGGTCGTCCGCGCTCGGCGGTCCCGTCATCGCCGTCCACCCGATTCGATCGGTCCCGTCTCGGGCGCCGCTCGGAGCCTCGTCTCGACCTCGAACCGCGCGCCGCCGTCGTCCCCGTCGGTCACGGCGATCCTCCACTCGTGTGCCTCGACGATGTCGCTGACGATCGCCAGCCCGAACCGCGCGTCGCCGTCGGACTCGCGGGTGGCAAACAGCTCCTCCCTGCGCTCTTCGGGGATGCCCGGCCCGTCGTCCTCGACGTAGAACCCCTCGGAGAACGAGCCGAAGCGAACCGTCACGTCCTCGCCGGCGTGTTCAATCGCGTTCCGAAAGAGGTTCTCGAACAGCTGCGTCAGCCGGAGGCGATCGCCGTCGACCTCGACCTCGTCTTCGATCAACAGCCGCGCCCGCGAGGTCCGCACGTTCTCCCAGGCGTTCCGTGCGAGCGATTCCAGATCAACCGGCTCGCGTTCGCCGATCCCCTCGCCCGCACGGGCGGGCGCGAGCAGGTTCTCGGTGGTCTCCGTCGTCCGGACGAGCCCACGTTCGACCTCCCCGAGGTAGCGCCCGTCCCCGACCTCCTGGGCCAGTTCGAGATAGCCCATCGCGACCGTCAGCGGGTTCCGGATGTCGTGGGCGACGACGCTCGCGAACTCCTCGAGCCGGGCGTTCTTCCGTTCGAGCGTGCGTTCGTAGGCGACCCGATCGCTCACGTCATGTCCGATCCCGCAGGCGGCGATGATCTCGCCGTCGACGTTTCGAACGGGGGCGCCCGTCAGCTCGTACGGTATCCGGGTTCCGTCCCTGGTCACGATGTCCACCTCGATGACGACCCGCTCACCCTGAGCGACCGCCTCCATCGCGGTGAGCACCCCCTTTTCGTCCTCATCGGAGACGAATTCGAGCGGACTCATCCGCCCGATCTCCTCGTCCGTGTACCCGGTCACCTCCCTCACGTGGTCGTTCCAGCGCACGAACCGCCCCTCCGCGATGTCGAACACGTGGAACATGTCGGGCAATGAGTTGATTACCTGCTCGGTGAACTCGCGTTGCTCCCTGAGCTCGCGCTCGCGGCCGGCGCTGGTCAGGGCGCTTTCGGTCATCGTCGAGCGGATCGACGCGAACTCGAGGGCGTACTCGTCGAACCGTCGTTGCTCGACCGTCCCACAGAAGAACACCCCGTGTTCGCCGAGCGGCAGCAGTATCTCGCTTCGAAGCGGCGTCTCGGGATCGTACACCTCGTCCTCGTCGGTCACGTCGCGAAAGACCTCCGGGCGACCCGACTCGAAGACGCGCCAGGACAGCCCCCGTCCCGCCTCGAACGTGGGGAGTCCATCGAAGATCTCCTCCGCTCCCGAGCTCGTGACGAACGGGACGAGCACGTCCTCGTCGGGTTCGTGGAGCCAGATTCCCGCCAGCGGCAGGTCGAGGACGTCCCGTGTGGTCTCGACTGCGATCTCCGCGATCTCCTCGTCGGTACTCGCATCGATCAGCGGGGTCGCGACCTCGGTCAGCGAGTGTAACACCCGCTCGCGACGACGGAGTTCGCGTTCGCGTTCGATGCGCGCCAGCGCGGTCTGTGCGGTCGCCGCGAGAACCGCGCCGAACTCCCGTTCGTACTCGTCGAACGTTCGTGCGTCCGTGCTCGCACACAGCAACACGCCGTGTTCGCCGAGCGGCAGTACCATCTCGCTCCGGATCGGACTCTCGGGGTTGAACGCACCGGGTTCGCCCGAGACGTCCTCGACGAATCGCGCCCTGCCGCTCTCGAAGGCCTCCCAGGCGAGGCTCGTCCCCTCCTCGAACGTGGGTGCCCCGCCGAGGAGCTCCCTCGAACGGTCGGTTTCGACGACCGGAACGAGCACCCCTCTCTCCTCGTCGTGCTCCCATATCCCGGCCAGCGGGAGCGAGAGGGCCTCCTCTGCGGCACCGACGGCGAGGCGTGCGACCTCCGCTGGGCCGCGTGCGCCGACCAGCGCCGTGGTCGTCTCGTTGAGCGCGTGAAGCGTCCGCTCGCGAGCCTTCAGCTCGGTGATCTCGACCGCGATGCCGTAGAGTGAATCGAACGCGCCGTCGTCGAACAGTGGGATCCGCGAGGTGAGAAAGCTCCGGCGGCGACCGTCGATCTCGATCGTCTCTTCGGTGGTCGTCGCCTCGCCGGTCTCGATCACGTGCCGGTCGTGGACCGCGACCATCTCCGCCATCTCCTCGCCGTGGATCTCGGCGGGGGGTCGGCCGATCAGCGTCTCGGCCGGCCGGTCGAACAGTCGCTCGTAGGACTCATTGACGTACCGATATCGCCCCTCCGAGTCCTTCTTGTAGACGGCCGCGGGAGTGTTGTCGAGAACCGCCTGGAGCTCTCTCCTCGTTTTTCGCAGCCGTTCGGTCATCTCCGTTCGCTCCGTGACGTCCCGGACGACACAGACGAGCCCACCGGAGTCGAGTGCCGTCAGCGAGATCTCCTGTGGAAAGCGCTCGCCGTCGACTCGGAGTCCGGTGGCCTCACCGCGCCACGCGCCGTCAGCGGCGATCGTCGGCATCGCCTCGCGTTCGAGCCGGTCGACCTCCTCGTCCGCATACATGCGACGCCAGCTCTCGCCGATCATCTCGGCGGTGTCGTCGAAGCCGTACACCTCGGCGTGTGCGTCGTTGACGTAGACGTACTCGCCCGCCTCGTCCAGTATCGCGACCCCGTCCATCGAGCTCTCGATCGCCTCCGTCAGCTGGTGTGCGGTTCGTTCGGCCGCTCTCCGCTCGGTGACGTCCCGAACGACGGCGAGCAGCAAGTGTTGCCGTTCGGCCGTCTCATGCGTCAGCTTCACGTCGACGATGCGCTCTGCCCCGTCGCCCCGTTCGATCAGCCACTCGAATCGGTGTTCTCCCTCCGCGGCCGCACGTTCGATGTGCTCGATGACTTTCTCTTGGGTATACGCCGGTCGATCGACGCTGAACTCCGCGACGCTCATCTTCAGAAGCTCCGCTCTCGGATAGCCATAGAGCCGCTCGGCCGCCGGGTTCGCGTCGAGGATCGCGCCGGTCTCTGCATTGTGAACGAGGATCGCGTCGTCGACGGCATGGAATATATCTCGGTAGGATAGCGCCCCCCGTGCGTTTCGAATTTTATCTGTCATGGTACGATATCACTCGATCAACACATATATTTTCGGCCGCTAGTATTCACGAGCGAGCATTTCTCGCCCCTACCGATCACATGTAGCCACGTACGGGAATCACGTGCTTAGTCTCGTGATAGCTTCGATAGCACACGTTCAGCGTGCCGGAGGAGCTGCCGTCGACCCCTGGCGAATAAAAGCGACGTCTCGGCGCCGTCGGCCGGGACTCATCTTACGGACATCGACTATCAGGACAGATTGTCTATGATTGGGAATGCTCATCGAACAACGCTCTTCTGAAGTAGGTTGTTGGTCGGGCAAAGCTGTCGCTGGAAATCATAGCGGGCAAGGGTGACGCGAACGCGTCACCCGATATGTTCCCGTTTG
>JAWARX010000020.1:0-11116 GCA_038893155.1 Halalkalicoccus sp. | reverse complement strand
CTCGAAGCCCGGCTGGGCAAGTCCCGCGAGATGATGCGGGTCGTCCTGAACAAGGCCCGCAGCGACCCAAAGCGGGTGGCGCTCGCCGAGGGCGAGGACGAGAAGATGATCCGGGCGGCCTTCCAGATGCAAGAGGAGGGGATCGCCCGGCCCGTCCTGATCGGCGACCACGAGGAGATCGAAACCACCGTTCGGCGGCTCGGACTCGCGTTCGACCCCGAGGTGGTCGACCTCTCGGAGGCCGAACTCGACGAGTACGCAGAACGCCTCTACGATCTGCGCCAGCGCAAGGGCTTTACCAGAAGCGAGGCGGCCGACATGATCCGCCGGGATTCGAACTACCTCGGGAGCGTCATGGTCGAGGCCGGCGATGCGGACGCCCTGCTCACCGGGCTGACGCATCACTACCCCTCGGCGCTCCGCCCGCCGCTGCAGACCATCGGCACCGCCGAAGACGCGAACTACGCCGCCGGGGTCTACCTGCTTGCGTTCAAGGATCGGGTCGTCTTCTGTGCGGACGCCACCGTGAACCAGGACCCCGACGAGGCGGTGCTCGCCGAGATAACGCGCCACACCGCCGACCTCGCGCGGCGGTTCAACGTCGAGCCGCGCGCGGCGATGCTCTCGTACTCGAACTTCGGGTCGGTCGACAACGAGGGGACCAGAAAACCCCGCGAGGCCGCCCGCCTCCTCCGGCGGGACCCCGACGTGGACTTCCCGGTCGACGGCGAGATGCAGGCCGACACGGCGGTCGTCGAGGAGATTTTGAATGGAACCTACGACTTCGCCGAACTTGACGAACCGGCGAACGTGCTCGTGTTCCCCAACCTCGAAGCCGGTAATATCGGGTACAAACTCCTCCAGCGCCTCGGCGGTGCCGAGGCCATCGGGCCGATGCTCGTCGGCATGGACAAGCCGGTCCACGTCCTCCAGCGCGGCGACGAAGTGAAGGACATCGTCAATCTGGCGGCGGTCGCGGTGGTCGACGCCCAGCAGCAGTAGCGGTCTCGGTCGAAGTGCGGTTTTTGGGGTGATTTTTGCTCCGAGAGTCGCTGTGCGACGCTGCGGACAGAAGGCCCGCGAACGCCACCAGTTAAGGGGGTTCGCGACAGTCCACCGTCCATGAGTCGCGAGAACGGGGCGCACGAAACGGAGCGGGCGGGATGAACGACAACGACCGGTCGATCACCGGCTTTACGATGCTCGCACACGGGATCTTCCACACCTACGAGCTGTCGATCCCGCTGTTCGTCGTCATCTGGCTCGTCGAGTTCGACGTCTCGGCGTTCGTTCTCGGGGTCGTCGTCAGCCTCGGGTACGGGCTGATCGGGGTCGGCGCGCTCCCGAGCGGCGTTCTCGCCGATAACTACGGCTCCCGGCAGCTGATCGTCGCCTCGGTCGTCGGCATGGGCGGGGGGTTCTTCCTGCTCGCGCTCGCGCCCAACGTCTACACGCTCTGTGCGGCGATCGTCGTCTGGGGGGCCGCAGCGAGCATCTATCATCCCGCGGGGCTCTCGCTTATCAGCCGCGGTGCCGAAGAACGGGGAACCGTCTTCGCCTACCACGGCGTCGGCGGCAACGTCGGAACGGCGTTCGGACCCCTCCTTGCTGCCCTGCTTTTGATCTTCCTCGACTGGCGGTTCGTGGTCGTTCTGCTGGTGATCCCCGCGGTCGCCGTCGTGCTTCTTGGCTCCTCGATGGAGTTCGACGAGACGGCCGCGACCGCGACCGACGGCGGTGAGGGGGTCGACGAACCCGAGACGACGGACACGGACGAAGACACCGACGAGGGGTTCGACCTGCGGGGGATCGCCGCCGACTCCCGACTGCTCTTTACCACGGGTTTCGCCCTCGCGTTCGTGATCGTCATGCTGTATGGGACCTACTACCGGGGGCTGCTGACGTTCATGCCGGACATGATCGCGGACCTCCCGCAGTTCGGGACGTTCACCGTCCTGGGACAGACGGCGGAGCCGGCACAGTACGTCTACACCGGGCTGTTGATGATCGGAATCCTCGGTCAGTACGCCGGCGGACGGATTACCGATCACGTACGGACGGAGTATGCCCTGCTCGCGACGCTGACGGCCCTCGGTCTGCTCGCGATCGTCTTTCTGCCCGCCGCGAGCGTCGGCGTCGTCCCGTTCCTCGCGGTCTGTGCGGTGCTGGGCTTTTGTCTCTACGCGACCGCGCCGATCTACCAGGTCGTCATCGCCGAGTACGCCGCCTCGGACGTTCACGGCCTCTCGTACGGCTACACCTATCTGGGCATGTTCGGCATCGGAGCCGGCGGCGCGGCGCTCGCCGGGGCGCTTCTGACCTACTTCGACGCGGCCGCGCTGTTCGCGACCCTCGGCGCGATCGCGTTCGTCGCCGCGGGGCTCGTGGTGGTCGTGCTGCGGGCGCTGTAGAGGATCGAACGTTCAGGCGACGCGGTTTTTCAGCTCCTCGCCCGAGCGGTACCGCCGGACGTTCTCGCTTACTAGCTCCGCGATGTCGAGGTGATAGCGGTTGGTAGCAGACCCCTTGTGCGGCATCACGATCACCTCCTCCATCCCCCACAACGGCGACTCCTCGGGGAGGGGTTCGGTCTCGAAGACGTCCAGTGCCGCCCCCGCGATCTCGCCGGCCTCGATCGCGGCGACCAGCGCGTCCTCGTCGACGATCGGCCCGCGGGCGACGTTCACGAGATACGCGTCCTCGCGCATCGCCTCGAACTCCGCCGTCGAGAGCAGGCCGTCCGTCTCGGGGGTGTGAGGCAGCGTGATCGCGACGAAGCGCGCCTCCGAGATCGCCTCGTGGAGCTCGTCGGGATCGTAGATCTCCGAGACGCCGGGGACCGGCTCCTCGGAGCGTCGGACGCCGACGACCTCCATTCCCAATCCATCGGCCCGTTTCGCGATCCCCGCGCCGATCGTTCCCAGCCCGAGCACGCAGAGGCGCTCGTTCTCGACGGTGAACGGACGCTCGTAGTCGGGCGTGTACCACTCCGTCTCGTTCTGGTGATCGCGGTAGACGTGCAGCAGTCGCGCCAGCGAGAGCATGCAGCCGATCGCGACCTCGCCGACGGTCGCGCCGTGGATTCCTGTACTATTCGTCAGGGGAACCCCGGCCGCGGCGTACGCCTCGGTGTCGAAGGCGTCGTAGCCCGCTCGCGCGCAGTGGACCCAGCCCGCCTCGCGGAACTCCTCGCGGGGGACGTAGGTGACGACGGCGTCGCGCTCGTCGTACTCCCGGCCGTCGCCGACGAGTTCGGCGGTGATCGGGAGGTCCGAAAAGGCCTCGACGAACGCCCCCTTCGGGATCACGTTCTCGACCGATTCGTGGACGTACAGCCCTTCGAGCTCGCGTGCAGCCATGTGCGTGAGTGTATCACAACCGGGGTTGAACCTTTCGAAAGGCCGCCCGGTCAGCCATTATCGATCGTGTTGGAATCGCCGTTCGACGCTGACAGGATTGGTAACTCTTATCACATTCACCGATAGCATATGGAGTAGTCACCGTACCGGTGAGACCATCATGGACGTAAACGAAGCGATCGCGGAGACACTGAGAGACGAGGGTGTAGAGTACCTGTTCGGCTTCCCGAGCAACCCGCTGTTCGACACGGATTCGGCGGAGGAGGCGGGGATCCGGACGATCATCACGAGACAGGAGCGCACGGCGGTCCACATGGCCGACGCCGTCGGCCGGCTGACCTCGGGCGAGCGCGTCGGCGCGTTCGCCTGCCAGCACGGGCCGGGCACCGAGAACTCGATCGGCGGGGTCGCCCAGGCCTACGGCGAGTCCGCGCCGATCGTCGCGATCCCCGCGGGCTACGATCTCGCGAAGACCGACGTGGATCCGAAGTTCAACTCGCTGGTGAGCTACCAGTCGGTGAGCAAGTCCTGCGAGCAGCTCGCGGATCCCGACGCCGTCGGCGAGACGATGCGCCGGGCCTTCAGCTCGGCGCGAAACGGCCGGCCCCGACCCTCGGTGGTCGAGGTCCCCAAGGACGTCTTCTATACGGATCTCGAGGAGGAGTTCGAGTACACGCCCTCGAAGGCCCGCCGGTCGGGGCCGGACCCGGCGGACGTCGAGACGGCCACCGAGACCCTGGTCGAGGCCGAGCGCCCGGTGATCTTCGCCGGGCAGGGCGTCCACTACGCGAAGGGCTGGGACGCCCTGCAAGCGCTCGCAGAAACCCTCGAAGCGCCCGTAGCGACGAGCCTGAACGGAAAGAGCGCGTTCCCGGAGGATCACCCCCTCTCGCTGGGTGCAGCCAGTAAAAGCGAGCCCGGCCAGCTTTCTCACTTCGTCCGCGAGGCCGACGTCCTGTTCGGGATCGGGTGTTCCTTTACGGACACCGCCTACGGACTGACGCTCCCCGATACGGACGACAAGACGATCGTTCACTCGACGCTCGATCCGACGGACATCGACAAGGACGTCGTCTCGGATCACGCCCTCGTCGGCGACGCCCGACTCACGCTCGAGGCGCTTGTCGCCGAGGTCGGCGAGCGGGTCGAGGACGACCGCGGGCGGACCGACGACGTGGCCAGCGAGATCGAAGCGGTACGAGAGGAGTGGCTCGCCGAGTGGGAGCCCAAACTCACTTCGGAGGACGCTCCGATCAACCCCTATCGCGTCGTCCGAGAACTCGACGAGATCGTGGACAAAGACGAGGTCGTCATCACCCACGACGCGGGCAACCCTCGCGATTTCCTCGCGCCCTTCTTCGAGGTGACCGAGCCGCTGTCGTACATCGGCTGGGGCAAGACCACCCAGCTTGGCTACGGGCTGGGCCTGGCGATGGGCGCGAAGCTGGTGAATCCGGAGAAGCTCTGCATCAACCTCTGGGGTGACGGCGCGATCGGGATGACCGCCCTCGACCTCGAAACGGCAGCCCGAGAAGAGATCCCGATCCTCTCGATCCACCTGAACAACTTCGAGATGGCCTCCTACGACACGCCCTTCGGCGGCGACTGGGCCGACGTGGCGGAGGGGCTCGGCTGTTACGGCGAGCGCGTCGAGGATCCCGACGAACTGGGCGCGGCCATCGAGCGCGGGATCGAGAAAACCGAGGAGGGGACGCCCGTCCTCCTGGAAGTCATCACGTCGAAGGAAACCGAGCTCTCCCGGCCGGACCTCGAATAGCCCCGCCTGGGGGCGACGGGAACGTTTAACACCGAAAGCTGAAACCACTATAGCATGGAATCCGATAGCACGAGTCGAGAGAAGATACTCGACGGGATCACCGTCGTCGATCTCACTACCTTCGTCACCGGCGGCTTCGCCACCCTGATGCTTGCGAACCAGGGCGCGGAGGTGATCAAGGTCGAACGCCCCGAGGTCGGCGACGACAGCCGCCACTCGGGCCCGCCGTTCGTCTCGACGGAGGGCTACGAGGGGCCGGGCCGATCGGCCGCCGAGGGGGGCGAATCGCCCTATTTCTGGACGGTCAACTACGACAAGCAGAGCGTCGAACTCAACCTCAAGAGCGACGAGGGCCTTTCGATCTGCAAGGAGCTGATTGAGGAGGCGGACGTGGTCGTCGAGAACTTCCGACCGGGGACCGCCGAACGCCTCGGACTGGGCTACGACGACCTCCGGGAGCTGAACCCCGAACTCGTCTACTGTTCGATCTCCGCGTTCGGCGACTCGGGCCCCTGGAGCGACCGGCCGGGCTACGACCTGCTCGTCCAGGGGATGAGCGGGATCATGAGCGTCACCGGCGAGGAAGAGGGCGACCCGGTGAAGGTCGGCCTCCCACAGACGGACCTCATCACCGCGATGTGGGCCGCCTTCGGGATCGTCGGCGCGCTCTACCGGCGCGAGCGCACGGGCGAGGGCGAGCGCGTCGAGTTAGGAATGCTGGACGCGGCGCTGCCGTGGCTCACAAAGCAGGCCGCAAAAGCGTTCGTCGGCGAGGAGACGACGAGAATGGGTACCAAAGATCCCGTGCTCGCGCCGTATCAGAGCTACCCCACCGCAGACGGCTATCTCAACGTGGCCTGCGGCAACCAGAAGCTCTGGGAGGCGTTCTGTACCGAGATCGGCCGCGAGGACCTCCTCGACGATCCGCGATTCGCCTCCAACGCCGACCGGGTCGAGCACATGGACGAGTTAGAACGAGAACTCTCCGAGACGCTCACCGAGCGCACCACCGGCGAGTGGGTCGAGACGCTCGCCGAGGAGGCGGGCCTGCCCGTCGGCCCGGTCTACGAGGTCGAGGAGGCGCTTTCGAACGAGCAGGTCGAGGCACGCGGGGCGGTCGGCTCGCTTTCCCACCCCGCCGCCGGCGAGATCCCCTCGCTCGAACACCCGCTGAACTTCGCGAGCGCCGACAGCGGCTTCGAGAGCGCGCCGCCGCTTCTGGGGGAGGACACCGAGGCGATCCTCGTCCGGCTCGGCTATACCGACGAACGGATCGAGGAGCTGCGCGAGGCGGGCGCGATCCCCGACGCCTGACTGACGAGCTCGGACGCAACACATTTACACGTGTGTTACTACCCCACATCCGAGACCGAACCGACGGGGCTCGACCAGCCCGATCCGCCTCGGACGCGAGACGGACAGCGACGACGAGAACGGAGGAGACACGCGTTACAATGGCAACAACCGACCGACACGATCCCGCGACCGACGACCGAGCGAACTACGACTACACCAACGGCGACGTCGAACGGCCCGACCTCGTGGCCGATCTCGACGAGCGCGTCGAGGGCGACGTCCGCTTCGACGAGTACTCCAGACAGCTCTATGCGACCGACGCGAGCGCCTACGAGGTGACGCCGATCGGCGTGGTCTTCCCGCGATCGACCGGGGACGTCGCCGCGGTGATGAGCTACTGCGCCGAGCGCGAGATTCCGGTCCTTCCTCGGGGCGGGGGCACCAGTCTGGCGGGCCAGGCGGTCAACGAGGCGGTCGTGCTCGATCTCACGCGCTATATGAACGCGATCACCGACGTCGATCCCGAGGCGATGCGCGCACGCGCGCAGACGGGTGTGACGCTCGGTGAACTCAACCGCACCCTCGAACCCGACGGGATCAAGTTCGCGCCCGACCCCTCGACGGCCGACCGCAGCGCTCTCGGAGGTGCTATCGGCAACAACACCACGGGCGCCCACTCGCTTCTGTACGGCAAGACCGACGCCTACGTCGAGTCCTGCGAGGCGGTCCTCTCGGACGGGTCGGTCCACACGTTCGGGGAGATCGCCGTCGAGGACCTGCGCGAGGGGGCCGATCCGGACGGCGAACCCATCGAGCGGATCTACGCGGAGGTCGTGCGGATCCTCGACGAGGAAGCGGAGGCCGTCGAGGAGCGCTACCCGAGCATGAAGCGCAACGTCTCGGGGTACAACCTCGACGTGCTGGTGGAGGAAGCGAAGGGAGAAGGCGCGACCGATGAGGGGGTCGTCAACCTCGCGCGCCTGCTCGTCGGCAGCGAGGGGACGCTCGCGATCGTCACCGAGGCCGAGGTGTCCCTCGAACCGATCCCCGAGACGAAGTCGATCGGACTGCTCACGTATCACAGCCTGCTGGAGGCGATGGAGGACGTCGGCCCGGTCCTCGAACACGAGCCCGCCGCGCTCGAAGTGCTCGACGGCGTGCTGGTCGATCTCGCTCGCGGGCTCGACGAGTTCACGGACGTGATCGGGATCCTCCCCGACGAGACGGATACGTTCCTGCTCGTCGAGTTCTACGCGGATTCCGACGAGGAGCGCCGCGAGAAGGTCGAAGGGCTCCTAGAGGATCGCGTTGGAGAGATCGCCTTCGACGGCTATGAGGCCTACGATAAGGAAACGCAAAAGAAGTTCTGGAAGATGCGCAAGGCCTCGACGCCGATCCTCCTCTCTCGAACCGGCGACGAGAAACACATCGCGTTCATCGAGGACATCGCCATTCCGCCCGAACACCTCCCGGAGTACACCGCCGACTTCAAGCAGGTCTTCGAGGACCACGACACGTTCGGGAGTTTCTACGCCCACGCCGGCCCGGGCTGCATGCACGTCCGGCCGTTGATCAACACGAAAACGGCAGAAGGCGTCGAGACGATGGTCTCGATCTCCGACGCGGCGACGGATCTCGCGGTGAAATACGGCGGATCGGTCTCGGGCGAGCACGGCGACGGTCGCGCCCGAACCCAGTGGAACAGAAAGCTCTACGGCGAGCACCTCTGGACCGTCTTTCGCGACCTCAAAACGGCGTTCGACCCCGACTGGCTGCTCAATCCCGGTTCGGTCTGCGGGGATTTCGACATGAGCGAGAACCTGCGGTTCGGCCCCGACTACGAGTTCGAGGCGGGCTTCGAACCCCAGCTCAACTGGGAGAACGACAACGGCTTTCAGGGGATGGCCGAGCTCTGTCACGGCTGTGGCGGCTGTCGCACGAGTCAGGACGGCGCGGGCGGCGTGATGTGTCCGACCTACCGCGCGGCCCACGAGGAGATCACGTCCACGAGGGGCCGGGCGAACATGCTCCGCCAGGCGATGAGCGGCGATTTACCCGAAGGCGAGCAGTTCGACGTGGAGTTCATGCACGAGGTGATGGACCTCTGTATCGGCTGTAAGGGCTGTGCGCGCGACTGCCCCAGCGAGGTCGACATGGCGAAGATGAAAGTCGAGGTCGAACACGAGTACCTGCAACGACACGGGGTCGACCTGCGCTCGCGGGTGTTCGCCCACATCGACTGGCTCTCGGATCTGGGCTCGAAGACCGCGCCGATCTCGAACCTCGCGAGCTCGCTTCCCGGCTCGGGGCTCGTCACCGAGAAGGTGCTGGGGATCGCCCGTGAGCGCACGCTGCCGGCGTTCGAGCGCGAGACGCTCACCCAGTGGTACGCAGAGCGCGGCCCACAGGTGAGCGAGGCGGAGGCCGACCGGAAGGTCCTCCTCTTTCCGGATACCTTTACCGACCACAACAACACGAAAGCGGGCAAGGCCGCGATCCGTGTGTTGGAGGCCGCGAACGTCCACGTGAAGATCCCCGAGGGCGTGACCGGCAGCGGCCGGCCGGCCCACTCGAAGGGGCTGATCGATCTCGCCCGGAAGAAGGCCGACCGCAACGTCACCGCGCTCGCACCCGACGTCAACGCCGGCTGGGACGTGGTCGTGATCGAGCCCTCCGACGCCGTGATGTTCCAACTCGACTATCTGGATCTCCTCGAAGGCGAGGCGGTCGAGCGCGTCGCCGAGAACACCTACGGCGTGATGGAGTACGTCGACCGGTTCCGCCTCGACGAGGCGATGAGCTTCGCCGCGCTGGATGGATCGCTCACCTACCACGGCCACTGTCACCAGAAGGCGGTGAAGAAGGACCACCACACCGTGGGCGTGCTCCGGCGGGCGGGCTACCGGGTCGACTCACTGGATTCGGGCTGCTGTGGGATGGCAGGTTCCTTCGGCTACGAGGCCGAACACTACTCGATGAGCCAGGCGATCGGCTCCGTTCTGTTCGGCCAGATCGAGGAGAGTACTGGAGAAAGCGTCGTCGCCCCCGGCTCGTCGTGTCGCAGCCAGATCGGCGACGAATACGGCGAGAAACCGCCCCACCCGATCAGGAAACTCGAAGCGGCGCTGGCTTAATCGGACCCGAACGCGCCGCCCACGGTCCACTCTTCGAGGGTCGTCTGGTCGTCGGCAAGGTCGGAAAAGACCTCTTCGGTGTGCTCGCCCAGCCGCGGTGCTGGCTTGCGGATCGCGGGCTCGTAGCCCGCGAAGTCGATCGGATGGCCCGGCAGGAGACACTCGCCCCAGTCGGGGTCCTCGTGGGCGATCGTCAACTCGCGCGCCGCGGTCTGGTCGTGCTCGACGACGTCCTCGACGTCGTTGATCGGGCCGCAGGGAAAGCCGTACTCGCTCAGCCGATCGAGCCAGTCTTCGGTACTTCTCTTCTCGAACTCCGCCTCGATGATCCCGAGTACGTCTTCCGAATTCTCCTGTCGGTCGTCGTTGGTCGGATACTCCAGTAGCTCCTCGCGGCCCAGCAGTTCGACGAAATCGCCCCAGCGGTCGTCGCTGGGAACGCCCGTGACGAGCGCGCCATCCGAGGTTTCGAAGCGCTGGTAGGGCACGAGCGTCTGGTGGCTCGTCCCCTGGGGACCCGGGACGCTCCCGTCCATCGAGTACTCCGTGAGGTACTCGTTCATGAGCGAGACGATCGAATCGAACAGCCCGACGTCGAACTTCCCGGTGAACTCCTCACCCCCGCCCGCCCGCTCGCGCTCGTAGAGGCGGGCGAGGACGCCCATCGCCGCGAACATCCCCGTCGTGAGGTCGCCGATCGCCTGCCCCACTTTTACCGGCTCGCCCCCGTCCTCGCCGGTGACGCTCATGATCCCGCCCTCGGCCTGGAGGATGAGGTCGAGGCCCGGCTTTTCCTTGTACGGTCCGCTCTCGCCGTAGCCCTTGATGCTCGCGTAGACGATCCCCGGATTCCGTTCTCGGATCTCGTCGTAGCCGATGCCGAGCTTGTCGGTGACCCCGTATCCGAAGTTCTCGACGAAGACGTCGGCCGCTCCGAGTAGCGAACGGGCGGCCTCGACGCCCGCCTCGCTCTTGAGATCGAGCGTTACGGACTTCTTGTTCCGGTTGTTCGCCATGAAGTAGCCCGACTTGCCCTCGGGGCCGACGCCCTGCGAGCGCGCGGGGTCGCCCGCGCCGGGGCGTTCGATCTTCACGACCTCTGCACCCATGTCCGCGAGCAAGGCACCACAGAACGGGCCCGCGCGGTGGGCCGTCATCTCGACGACCGAGACGCCGGCGAGCGGACCTGCGTTATCGCTCGTTCCGGCCATGCTCACTCGCCCTCGTTGAATGCGTCGACCAGTTCCCGGCGCTCGTCGGTGGCGAACTGCTCCCACCAGAGGTCGGCCTCGAACTCGCGGGCGTCCCCGGCGTCGGGCGCTCGCGCCGCGTAGTTGAGCGCGCGCTTCGAGTTCTTCACCGCCTTCCGACCCGTGTTCTGGATGCCGTCGACGATCCCGTCGACCGTGGCATCGAGCTCCTCGCGCGCGACGGCGTGGTTGACCAGCCCGATCCGTTCGGCCTCCGCGGCGTCGATGAAGCCCGCGGTGAAGACGATCTCCTTGGCCTTCGCCTCCCCGACGAGTTCGATCGCCCGCTTGTTCAACCCC
>JAWARX010000019.1:0-14683 GCA_038893155.1 Halalkalicoccus sp. | reverse complement strand
TCCGGTCGGTCCACCGCTGTCGTTCGAGTAACCATAGTGAGCAGTACGCCGGACGGACACTTCACCGTTCGTCAATTGTTACCAAAGCTTGGTTACTGTGGTGAAAGCGAATTTGCGCTCGGACGCGATTGGGTGGGTTCAGTCGTCGCCCGTCGCAGCCGAAACGGTGCCGTCGTCGTTCCAGCCCCGGACCCCGTAGTACTCGTCGAGGGCCTCCTCGAACCCGTCGAGCTGATCGGCGTACGGGAGCGTATCGTCCGCCCGGTCGAACCCCCGGTGGTTGTTGAACTCGCGTTCGAGCTCGACGACCCGCGCGCCGACGTCGAGCAGCTCCTCGTAGTCGGCCGAAAAGAGCGCCTCGTACCGCTCGGGGGTCATGATCCCCCGCGAGAACCGACAGACGATCCCGCAGTCTTCGAGCGCGCGGGCGTTCTCCTGTCTCACGATCGCCTCGGGCTTTCCCTCGAAGCCGCCCTGCGGGAATGCGTCGTCCTTGCCCACGAGCGGGTACTCCCACGCGTAAAAGGTCGAGTACATGTGGTCCGCGCCGCGGTTCGCGACCGCGTAGGCCAGTCCCTGTCCGTGAAGGGTGCGCCCCTCGTGGCCCGCGAACGAGAGGTTCTTGACGGTGAAGTTCTCGACGCCGAGATCCTCGTGTGTGCGCCCGATCCCCTCGGCGAGCGTGTCGCCGATTCCCTCCCGGTGGGCTATCCGTTCGACCGTCTCGTGGATCAGTTCGGCGTCCCCGAAGGCGTCCTCGCTCGCGAGATACCCCGCGATCGTGTTGCCACAGGAGATGGTGTCGAGCCCGAACTCGTCGCAGAGCTCGTTTGACTGCATCACGTCGACGATGTCGTCTATCGCGCAGTTTGAGCCAAAGGCCATCACCGTCTCGAACTCGGGGCCCTCCGTTTCGAGCCCTGCTTCCTCGTCGCGCGTCGGGAGCTTGCAGGCGAAGGCACACGCCGAACAGGTGCCCTTCTTGAACTTCTTTTCCTCGACGCGGTCGCCGTTGATCCCCTCGACCCCTTCGAACTGTTGTTCTGAGAAATATCTCGTCGGTAAGCCGTTTACCTCGTTCGCGAGGTCCGTCACGGAGGTCGTTCCCTGCCGTTTCATGATGTGATCCGTGGTCGCGGCCTCGCGATGGACGTCGTTCTGGACGTCGGGGATCTCGATCTCGGGATGGGAATCGCCGTCGAAGGTGATCGCTTTGACGTTCTTCGATCCGAGAACGGCCCCGAGCCCGCCGCGACCGAACGCCCGCGATTCGGTGGTCATGATCGCGGCGAATCGAACGAGGTTCTCGCCGGCGGGGCCGATCGCGACGGCGTGTTCGGCGGTGAGATCCCGCTCGTCCTCGACGTACTCGGTCACCTCCGAGACGAGCGCCCCCTCCAATTCGGGTACCGGATCGAACTCGACGTCCTCGTCGGTGACGTGGATCGCGACCGGCTCGTCGCTTTTTCCTACTAATTCGATCGCGCCGTAGCCCGTCGCCGCGAGGTTCCGGGAGACGAACCCGCCGGCGTTCGAGGAGACGAGCCCGCCGGTCAGCGGCGAGAGGGCGGTCGCGTTCGTCCGGCCGGTGTAGCTCATCCGGCTGGCCTGCATCGGGCCGGTCGTGAGGTAGAGACGGTTCTCGGACCCGAGCGGGTCGGCGTCGAACGCCAGTCGCTCGAAGGCGAGCTTCGTGGCGACGCCCCGCCCGCCGATGAACGTGGCGAGAACGTCGTCGATGGTTTCGGTGTCGTGGCTGCGTGCTCCGAGATCGATCGAGCACAGCGCCCCTTCCGTGTGAAGCATACCCGGGCTTTGTGAGCCCGGCCAATAAAGCTGCGCGCCCGTTACTCGATGGACGGCTCCGAGGACGTATCGGCCAGCCAGCGGTCGAGTTTTTCGCGCGGCGGCGGTCCGGTCAGGAGGCTCACGCCGACGAACAGAACGAGACTCGACGCCAGCCCGTAGATGATCGGCAGGTCGGAGCCGAACCCGTACAGCACCATGCTCGTGATCACGACGACCGACCCGCCGACGATCGCCGACAGCGCGCCCTGCCAGGTCGCGCCCTTCCAGAAGAAGGCCCCGAGAACGGGAACGAAGATCGCGCCGGTCAACAGATTATAGGCGAGCGTCAGGGCGTTGATCACGTCGCCGATGAGGACCGCCGCACCGATCGAGATCGCTCCTAGTACGATGATACCGAGTCGGGAGGCGTCGGTGTAGCGTTTCTCGCTCGCGTCCGGATTCACGAAGCGCCGGTAGACGTCGTTCGTAAAGAGCGTGCTCGAAGCGAGCAGCGCCGAGTCCGCGGTCGACATCATCGCCGAGATGAACCCCGCGAGGATGAGTCCCGAAAGCCCGATCGGAACGACCTCGAGCACCATCGTCGGCAGCGCGAGGTCGGGGTTCTCGACCGCCGGGAACAACACGAGCGCGATCATTCCTAGTACTGCGGTTGCGACCCCGTAAACCACGGCGTACGCGCCGGTCGCGACGTTTCCCACCCGTGCGGTGCGTGGGCTATCGGCGGTGAACACCCGCTGCCAGATGTCCTGGCCGATCATGATGCCCAGAAAGTACAGCAGGAAGTACGCGAAGACGGTTTCGAGGCCGATCCCGGTCGGGCTGAAGTACGAGGGGTCGAGTTCACCCCGGAGGCCGGAGATCCCGCCGACCTCGATCAGGCCGAGGGGAAGCGCGAGCGCGAAGATCCCGACGGTCATGATCAGCCACTGGATGAAGTCGGTGATCGTCACCGAGAGCATTCCACCCAGGGCGGTGTAGACGACGACGATCACGCCGGCGAGCACGATCATCTCGGTCAGCCCGAACCCCGAGAGCGCGCTCAACACGGTGCCGATCGAGATCACCTGCGTGATGGCGATCGTCAGGGCGTAGACGCCCGCGACGGCCGCGCCGACGGTTCCCGAGTACGCGTCGAACCGGCGCTCCAATACCTCGCCCAGCGTGTAGGCTTTGAGGTTCGCCAGTTGGGTCGAGATCAGCAGGCCGACCGCCGCCACGCCGAGTCCGAGCCAGATCACGAGCCACGCCCCCGAGACGCCGTGCTCGTAGCCCAGCCCGCCCCCGCCGATCGTCGAGGCCCCGCCGA
Source organism: Halalkalicoccus sp. (assembly GCA_038893155.1). Taxonomy (GTDB): domain Archaea; phylum Halobacteriota; class Halobacteria; order Halobacteriales; family Halalkalicoccaceae; genus Halalkalicoccus. Next base: position 11,568 of record JAWARX010000019.1, on the reverse strand, counting down.
GAATGACCGCCGACATCACCGGAACGTACATCCAGATCGGAATGCTTCGGCCGGCGACGAGGTACTCTTCGAGCGACTCCGAACGGCGATACCCCCAGTAGCCGACGCCGATCATCCCCACGAGGTAGAGAACGACGACTGCGCCGTCGATGGGTGACGCTACCATGGCTCGACTGTCCACCCCTCGCGTATAGCTGCTACGATCCGGTACTGCTTTCGCCATACGAGTGACGAACGGACAGTTTCGACTACGCCGCCCGTCCGATCACGGAATACATAAGCGCCTCCCCGTCGCGCGTCGAACCATGGCCGAAGACAGCGGAAACTCGCCCGCCGCGCGCTTTCGCGAACGGGTGCCCGAATCGAGCGTCGAACTCGCCTACGCCGGGCTGAACACGTTCCTGAAGGGCGACCCCCGCGACGTCGAGGACCTCTCTACTACTGCTGTCGCCGTGCTCGGCGCGCCCTACGACGGCGCGGTGAGCAACCGGCCCGGCGCGCGCTACGGCCCCGAGGCGATCCGCCGGGCCAGCGCGTGGTGGGCGTACCTCTCGGGCTACAAGGGCGGGCTGACGAACATGAGTACTGGGAAACAAGTCGACTTCTCGAAGCTCTCGGTCGCGGACTGTGGCGACGTTCCCGTCTTCCCGATGGATCGGGAAACGACCGCAGAAAGCATCACTGCCCACGTCGCGACGGTGGCCCAGCGAGCGTTCCCGGTCCTGCTCGGCGGGGATCACTACTGTACGTTTCCTGCAGTTCGGGGGTTCGCCGAGGGGATCGACGCCGACTCGGTAGGAGTCGTCCAGATCGACGCCCACACCGACACCGTCGCCGAGAGCGCCGTCTTCGGCGAGCACTTTCACGGGTCGAGCACACATCACATCGCGGATTCGGAGTTCGCCGAGTACGCGAACGTCAGCCAGGTCGGGATCCGGGGCTACGAGAGCCCCGAATTCTTCGACTTCGCCGACGACGTCGGCCTGCACCTCTATACGATGAACGACGTGCGCGAGGCGGGGATCCGGGCGGTCACGGAGCGAGCGGTGGAGGCCGCGGCCGAGGGCACCGACGCGGTCTACGTCACCTTCGACATCGACGCGGTCGATCCGTCCGTTGCGCCCGGTACCGGCACGCCGGTTCCCGGCGGGCTGTCCGCCGAGGAGGCGCTCTCGGTGATGGACGTTCTCGGGGCCAGCGAGGCGGTCGGGGCGATCGACCTGATGGAGGTCGCGCCGACGTACGACCCGACCGAAGGAACGGAGCGGCTGGCGGCGTACCTGCTGGTGCGGTTTCTGGAGCGGAAGTTCGCCCAGCAGTAGGATACGAGATACGTTACGGTGACTTTATCAGTGGCCGCCGGGAGTGTGTCGCTATTCACGAGGTCGCCGATATAATATGAGTTCTGAGACAACGCGGGCGGGTTCGGTCGGGACGGAGCTCGTCGCCGAGGAGTTCGAAACCAGCGTCGCGGACGCGACCGTCGAGCGGGTAGCTGGAGAAGTCGAGTCGATCGTGCGGACGCTGCGAACGGAGGTCGGGGACGACCGGCTCGAGACGCTGCTTCGGAGCGCTCCCGGTCGGGAGGTGCTGGTCGAGCGTGGTCCGTTGCCGTGAGGAACGAAGTTCCCGTGAACCGAGAGACGAACGAGAGTACGGAAGAAAAAAGCTCTGCCGGAGAGAGCGAGGACTCGTTATAACAGGGTCGGGGAATTTATAGTCGATACCGCTCGTACCCTTCGTATGGCGATCGTCACGAACCGCTCGAACGTCGAGGGTGACCGGCCATCGGACGACGAGGAGGTCCCGCTCGGGACGTTCCTCTACGAGGCGTTTTCCGACGAGCGCGACAGCCATGAGAAGTTCGATTCCGTCGAGGTGGTACGCGAGATCCGCGAGCGTGATCGATGTTAGTCGTCGATACGAACGTGCTCGTCGCCGCCACGGTCGGCGAAAGCGAGCGCGGGCCGCTTGCCCGCGACTTCCTCGACGAGCAGGAGGACCTCGCGACGACGCTGCTCTCCGTCATGGAGTTTCGAACCGTCCTGACGAAAAAGAAATGCTTCGAGCAGGATCGAGTCGAAGAACTCATCGACGGGCTGTTCGAACGACTGGACGTCTACGGTCCCGAAACCGGGGACCTCATCGAAGCGTACCGGCTTCAGGAGGAGACGCTGTTGTATCCGATCGACTGTATCCTCCTCGCGACAGCGCGGGGACTGGAGGGGACGCTCGTCACCTTCGACTCGGAGCTCCTCGCGAACGGCGCGGTATCGCCCGAGGAGTTCGTCGAATAAACCACGGATATCCCGACTGTACCGCAGGTTTATGCGCGAAGCCGACGGAAGTCCGGTATGACCGAGATCGTCCGGGATCCGGATCACAGCGACGGCGCGCCGACGATCGAGGGGACCGGGATCCGCGTGGTCGACATCGCGAAGGCCTACGAGCACAGCGGCTACGATCCCGATGAGATCACGGGTCTGTACCCCGATCTCACGCTCGTGGACGTACACGCGGCGCTGGCGTACTACTACGAGCACATCACCGAACTCCGCTCGTCGTCCTCCGAGCCGACGACGGCATGAGCCGGCCGGTCTACTGCGACGAGAGCATCTGGGCCGGAATTGCGGATGGCCTTCGACAGCGGGGCTGGGAGGCTCACACCGCGCGAGAGGAGGACCTGCTCGGCGCGCCCGACGAGGAACAGCTGGCGTTCGCCGTCGAGAACGACTGGATCCTCTTTACATTCGACGACGACTTCCTCACGCTCGTCCATCGAGAAGGCCACGATCATCGGGGGCTCGTTTACACGGATCGAGCCGGAAAACGGGTCGGCGATATCGTCAAATCGATGGACGCGTATCTGAGCCTGATCGGGCCTGATACGGTCGAGACCCACTATCTCTGAGTCCGTATCGGCTCTTCGACGCTCCGCAGCAACTGTTTTGACCGCTGAGGTCAAAATACGTGTACGGCAGTCACGAACTCCTCGAAAGCCGAGTTCGCGAGACGGCTCGCGTCGGCCGACTACGAGGACTTTCTGATCCTCGATCGCTAGGCGGCTGAATCCGTTCTGACCGAGCGCCGCAGCGAGCTGCTCGAAACCATCGTGGCCGAAGGACAGGGGCCGATCACCACACTCGCGGAACGTCTCGACCGCGACGTATCGGAGCCGTAGCTCGCTACTCCTCGAAGATCCGAACGAGTCGGGCGTACAGCGCGGGCGAGCAGTGCCACCCGGCTTCGACCATCTCGTCGACAACCGCCCGCCCCTCTCCGGCCGATAGCTCCCCTCGTTTCACCAGCAACCCGACGAGATACACCATTCCGCGCGTCTCGATCCCTTCGGTGTCGGCCACGTCGCGTCCGAACCGTTCGTCCATGACCGCGATACCGTCCAGTTCGTCCGCGAGCGAGAGCACCGCGACGTCGGCCCCGCTCAGGTTCGGGTTTCGGCACCGCCGCTCGAACACCGCGCTTTCTTCGACGCCTCGTACCGAAAACAGCCCGTCCTCGACGGGACGCTCGACGCGTCGAGCGTCGGGATATCCGCCTTCGATGCCAGCCGTGACGACCTCCTCGTAGACCCGTCCGGGAATCAGACGATCGCCATCCAGTCCGGCAACGATCTCCAGCCGATCGACTTTCCCGAGATAGATCAGCGGCGTCGCGTCGAAGACCCACATCAGCGATCGCCGGGCTTACAGTTCCTCTCCCGACCGTCCGACCCCTCTAGATCGTCGAGGTCGGTCGCGAGGTGTCCCTCGTCGACCCACGTCACCCCGCTGTTCTCGACTAGCTGGGCGAACTCCCAGACGTCCATCCCCGCCCGCTCTGCGGCCTCCGTGAAGGTGACCGATCCCGATTCGAGTTGCAGTATTGCCTGCTCGCGTCGCCACTCCGCAAGCCCCTCCGCGAGCAACTTTCTGACCGCCGTGCTCCGGTCCAGACGCTCGTCCTCGATGTACTGATCTAGCTCCGATTCGAGCTCCGCCGGGAGCCGCGTCGAGATCGCCCCCATGCGTTTACTTCGTATGCAATGTAAACAAGCGTTTCGGCCCGAACGGCACGCTGTCGCGACGGTCACGAAGCAAAACGGGACGAACGAGTAGAGACGGAGTCGGCGCGACGGGCGATCCCGACGAAAAGACGACCGCCCTAGACGCCCCGGCCCTGTATCCTCTCCGCTTCGGGCAGGTCGACGTTCGCGTCGCCCTTCATGCTCTTTCCGAGGTTCGAGGCGACCTCTGCGAGTTTCTCGGGATCGTCCCAGCTAGTGGTCGCCGCGACGATCGCGTCGGCCATCTCTTCGGGGTTCTCCGCGCCGAAGATCCCCGATCCGACGAAGATGCCGTCACAGCCGTGGTGCATCATCAGCGCGGCGTCGGCGGGGGTGGCGATCCCGCCCGCCGCGAAGTTGACGACCGGCAGGCGACCCGCCTCCGCCGTCTCGTGGACGAGGTGAGCCGGCGCTTCGACCTCGCGGGCGTAGGCTTCGCGCTCCTCGTGGGTCATCCCCGCTATCCGCCTGATCGCGCCCTTGATCTGGCGCTGGTGGTGGACCGCCTGGTTCACGTCGCCGGTGCCGGCCTCGCCCTTGGTGCGGATCATCGCCGCTCCCTCCTCGATTCTCCTGAGAGCTTCCCCGAGGTCCCGCGCCCCGCAGACGAACGGTGCGGTGAACTCGCGCTTGTCGATGTGGTACGCGTCGTCGGCGGGGGTGAGGACTTCGGATTCGTCGATCATGTCCACGCCCACCGCTTCGAGGATCTGGGCCTCCTTCGTGTGCCCGATCCGTGATTTGCCCATCACCGGGATCGAGACGGACTCGACGATCTCTTTTACGTCCGCGGGATCGGCCATCCGGGCGACGCCGCCGCGCTTGCGGATGTCCACCGGCACCGCCTCGAGCGCCATCACCGCGACCGCGCCCGCCTCCTCTGCGATCTGCGCCTGCTCTGCGTTCACGACGTCCATGATGACGCCGCCTTTCTGCATGCGCGCGAACCCGCGCTTGACGAGGTCGGTTCCGCGTTTCAGCTCCTCGATATCGGTCTCCTCGGGCATGTCCGATGCGTAGGTCCGGCGCGGGTAATACGTGTCGGTCGTGCCAGCGAGCGACGCCCGATGGCGACGGATCCCGACGAAAGTTCATATTTCGATAAATCGCTTGGTCCGCAGCGAAGCTTCAGTACCGAATCAGACAATATTAATACGCTAAAGCAGTAACCACCTGATGATGAGCAGATCCAACCAGGACTGGTGGCCGAACCGGCTGAACCTGGATATCCTCGACCAGAACGCCCGCGACGTCGGGCCGTACGGCGAGGAGTTCGACTACGCCGAGGAGTTCGAGAAGCTCGACTTGGAGGAGGTGAAAGCGGACATCGAGGACGTGCTGACGACCTCTCAGGAGTGGTGGCCGGCCGATTACGGCCACTACGGACCGCTGATGATCCGGATGGCGTGGCACAGCGCCGGTACGTACCGCATCAGCGACGGTCGCGGCGGCGCTTCGGGGGGCACACAGCGGTTCGCGCCGCTGAACAGCTGGCCGGACAACGCGAACCTCGATAAGGCACGCCGGCTGCTCTGGCCGGTCAAACAAAAGTACGGCCGCAGCCTCTCGTGGGCCGACCTGATCGTCCTCTCGGGGAACGTCGCCCTCGAATCGATGGGGTTCGAGACGTTCGGCTTCGGCGGCGGGCGCGAAGACGAGTTCGAGCCCGACGAGGCCGTCGACTGGGGGCCAGAAGACGAGTGGGAGGCCTCCGATCGATTCGACGGCGAGGACAGCCTCGAGGGGGGCCTCGCCGCGACCGTGATGGGCCTCATCTACGTGAACCCGGAGGGGCCGGACGGGAACCCCGACCCGGAGTGGTCGGCACAGCGAATCCGCGAGTCGTTCGGCCAGATGGCGATGACCGACGAGGAGACGGCGGCGCTCATCGCCGGCGGTCACACCTTCGGGAAGGTTCACGGCGCGGAGAACCCCGACGAGCACGTCGGTCCCGAGCCCGAAGCCGCGCCGATCGAACAGCAGGGGCTGGGCTGGGAGAGCAGCCACGGTTCGGGCAAGGGTGCCGACACGATCACCAGCGGGATCGAGGGGCCGTGGAACGCCACGCCGACCCAGTGGGACATGGGGTATCTCGACAACCTGCTCGATCACGAGTGGGAAGCCGAGAAGGGTCCCGGCGGCGCGTGGCAGTGGACGACGGTCGACGGCTCGCTCGATGGCGTCGCGCCGGGCACCGAGGATCCCGCCGAGAAAGAGGACGTGATGATGCTGACGACGGACGTCGCCCTGAAGAAGGATCCCGAGTACCGCGAGATCATCGAGGGGTTCCGGGAGGACCCCGAACGGTTCCGCGAAGCGTTCGCGCGGGCGTGGTACAAGCTGATCCACCGCGACATGGGGCCCCAGTCCCTGCTTCTGGGTCCGGAGGTCCCCGACGAGGAGCTGCTGTGGCAGGACCCCCTCCCCGAGCTCGATCACGAACCCGTCGGCGAGGCGGAGATCGAAGAGCTCACCGAGGAGATCCTCGCGTCGGACCTCTCGGTCTCCCAGCTCGCAAAGACCGCCTGGGCGTCGGCCCCGACCTACCGCTACGCTGACAACCCCCGCCGCGCGAACGGCGCTCGGACCCGGCTCCGACCGCAGCGCGACTGGGAGGTCAACGAACCCGAGCAGCTGATGACCGTCCTCGACACCCTAGAGGAGATCAGAGAGGAGTTCAACGCCTCGCGGACCGACGACGTGCGCGTCTCGCTTGCGGACCTGATCGTGCTGGGCGGCAACGTCGCCGTCGAGCAGGCCGCCGCCGAGGCCGGCTACGACGTCGAGGTACCGTTCGAACCGGGCCGCGTCGACGCCTCCCAGGAACAGACCGACGTCGACTCGTTCGAGGCGCTCAAGCCGAGGGCCGACGGCTTTCGCAACTACCTCGGGGACGAGACCGACGACTCGCCCGAGGAGCTGCTGGTGGATACGTCAGACCTCCTGAACCTCACCGCCCCGGAGATGACGGCGCTGGTCGGCGGCATGCGCGCGCTCGGCGCGAACTACGGGGATTCGGATCTCGGCGTCTTCACCGACCGGCCGGGAGCGTTGACCAACGACTTCTTCGTGAACCTACTCGACATGGGCTACGAGTGGGAGGCCGCCGAGGGCTCCGACTCCGAGGACATCATGGAACGCGAGGAGCCCGCGGACGCCCAGGAGGTCTACGAGATCCGCGACCGCGAGACGGGCGAGGTCGAGTGGACGGGCTCCCGCGTGGACCTCGTCTTCGGGTCGAACGCCCGACTTCGCGCCATCGCGGACGTCTACGCGTCCGAGGACGGCGAAGAGCAGTTCGTCGAGGACTTCACTGAGGCGTGGCACAAGGTGATGACGCTCGACCGGTTCGACCTCGAATAGCTCGGTAGGGGACCCAGACGCTGTTTTCACCGGGTCGTGGTCGCTTTTCGAGACGGACGCCGACAGATCGCTCAGCACACCCCTTCGAGCACGTTCATCGTGCGATCCACCCGTTCGTCGTCGGCGTTGTAGCCCATGTGACCCACCCGGAGGACGCTCTCGGAGAACTCGCCCAGACCAGTGGCGAGGACGACGCCCTCCGCCGCGACCTGCCGCTGGAGGTCGCCGGCGTTCTCGACTTCGAACGCGGTGACCGTCGGCGAGACGCGATCCGGTGCGAACGGCTCCAGCCCGAGATCGTGCCCGCGCTCTCGACAGCGCTCTGCAGCCCGCTCGTGGCGCTCGAAGACGCTTTCGACCCCCTCTTCCAGAACGCGATCGAGCGCCGCGTCCAGCGCGTACAGATCCGACACCGAGTGGGTGTACGGGAAGGCGGCGGGCGGCTCCTCGAAACCGAGGTCGCGCCACGGTTCGAGATCGAGATAGAACGAGCGCTGTTCGGTCGCCTCGATCTTCTCCCACGCCGCCTCGCTCACCGAGAGGGTGGCGAGTCCGGGCGGCGCGCTGAAACACTTCTGGGAGGCTCCGAGACAGATATCCAACGAATCGGTCGGGACCTCGACCCCGCCCAGCGAGGAGACCGCATCACAGATCGTGAGCACGCCCGCCTCGTCGAGGATCTCGAGGACCTCATCAAGGTCGTTCAACACGCCCGTGGGCGTCTCGCAGTGGACCGTCGTCGCCACCGCTGGGTCGTGTTCCTCGATCGCGTTCCGGATCGCTTCGGGATCGAACCCATCGGTGGGCGGAACCTCGTGAACGACGGGCTCGCCGCCGTGCAGTTCGACGAGATCGGAAAAGCCCGCGCCGTAGATCCCGTTCGCGAGACAGAGGACGCGCTCGCCCTCCTCGATCAGCGAGGCGACGCTCGCTTCCAGCCCCACCATCCCCTCGCCGGCGAGCACGACGAGGTCGTCGTCGGTGTCGTAGACGTGGGCGAGTTTGTCGAGGAGATCGCGATAGAACCCGGTGAACTCGGGTTCGACGTCGGGGTTCTGGATCGGGCGAGCCATCGCCTCGCGGATCTCTTTGGGAAGCGCGGTCGGACCGGGCGTCATCACGAGCGTCTCTCGGTCGTCCATGCGCTGGTTCGGGTTTCTCGGGGTAAATCCGTGTGGGTCGCGGGGGATCGGCAGGTCTTTGGTTCGATCGCCCTCCCTTCGGGATAATGAGCGAACCGCCCCTCCCTCCGTGGCTCGCCCCGCTTCCCCGCCGGCTGGAGGAGTTCGCGCTTCGCTACGCGTGGGTCATCGTCGCGATAAATCTGGCGGGCACGGCCTTTGGCTTCTGGTACTACCGGTTTCAGTTCGCGGGCACGCCGGTCGTGATGTGGCCGTGGGTTCCCGACAGTCCCCTCGCCACCCTCTTTTTCGCGACGAGCCTCGCGCTCTGGAAGCTCGATCGCCAGAGCGAACTGATCGACATGCTGGCGTTTTTCGGCAACGTCAAACTCGGGCTGTGGACTCCGTTCGTGCTCGTCGTCTTCAACGACGCCTTCCTCGCTCAGACCTCGCTTCCGATGTACGCCTTCCTGCTCACGAGCCACCTCGGGATGGTCGCACAGGCGTTTCTGATACAGCGCTACAGCGACTTCTCGATCCCGGCGATCGCCGGCGCGCTCGTCTGGTACAGCTTCGACCTGACCGTCGATTACTTCGTCCCGATCGTCGGCGGGCCACACCACACCGCGCTTCCTTTCGCCGACCCGATGGCCGTCGATCTGGCCCTGAACACGACCGCGTTTCGGGTCGCCGCGCTCGGGGCGACGATGCTCACGATCTGGATCACCTTCTTCGCGCTGGCGACTCGTGCGGAGAAAGCCCGCCGAGAGCGGGGCTGACGTAGCGGGGGGACGGTATATCCGTCCTCCGGACGTCGACCCACCATGGACTCGATCCTCCTCACCGGGGCGACCGGAACGGTCGGCTCGGCGGTCGCCGCGTCGCTCGAATCGCGCGGCGTCGCGTTCCTGGCCGGCGTGCGCGATCCGGCGAGCTACGATGGGCCGGGCGAGCCCGTCGCGTTCGACTTCGAGAAGCCCGAGACGTGGGGCCGGGCGTTCGAGGGAAGCGAGAAGCTGTTTCTCGTCCGGCCGCCCGCGGTGAGCGCAGACCGGATCGCGGAGGCGGCCGCGGCCGCGAGCCGGTGTGGCGTCTCGCGAATCGTCTACCTCTCGGTGCTGGGTGCCGAGAAGAACCCGCTCCTTCCGCACCGCCGGATCGAGCGCCGTCTCGAAGCGCTACCCGTTTCTACCACCTTCCTACGGGCGTCGTTTTTCATGCAGAACCTCGACGAGGTTCACGCCGGGGCGATCCGCGAGCGAAGCGAGGTGTTCGTCCCCGCGGGGAGCGGGAAAACGAGCTTCGTCGACGCGCGGGACGTCGGGGCGGTCGGGGCGGTCTGTCTCGTCGAATCCGTCCACGGCGGGCGAACGTACGACCTCACCGGACCCGACGCGCTCGATTACTACGACGTCGCCGCGATCCTCGCACGCGAGCTCGACCGTCCAATTACCTATCCGAACCCCGCGCCGTGGACGTTCGCCTACCGGGAGCTCGCCGCGGGCCGCCCGCTCGCGTTCGTCCTCGTCATGCTCGGGATCTACACGACCGCCCGGGTCGGGTTCGCGGGGCGCGTCACCGAGGACGTCGAGCGGGTGCTGGATCGTCCGCCCCGATCCCTCGCGGCGTACGCGGCCGAGTACCGCGAAGCGTTCGTGTGAGCACACGAGCTGTAATCGAGCGAGCCGACCCGTGAGTCACTCCGCGTTCGTGTGTGCGCGCACCCAGAGCTCCCCGATCCGCGACAGGCGGGTGCGGTAGGACTTCCCGTGGGGTTCGCGCTCGACGTAGCCCTTCCCGTTCGGGCCGAGCCGGTCGACGTTGTAGATCACCTTCGAGCGAAAACTATCAGTGTACTCCTCGGCGAGCTCGTTCGCCAGCGATTCGGCGAGCTCGCTCACGCTCTCGAACTCGCCGTCCTCGCCGAGCTTGAAGAGGATCAGCTCCTCGAAGGGCTTGACGTTCGAAAACGAGGCGATCGGGAGTTCGACGATGTGGCCGCCGTCGATCTCCTTCGCGCCGATGGTCGTTCCGCGCTCGTTGAATTTGTCCAAGAGGGTTCGCACCGAATCGAGGCGTTCGGCGATTCGCTCGGGATCGACGTCGCCCTCGCGCAGATCCTCGAGCAGGCCGGCCTCCTGGCGCAGCTCCTCGGCGAGTTCGGTTTCGAGGTACTTCTCGGGGGCGGTGTAGTAGGTGTGAACCTTCCGCCTGTCGGCCTCGCGTTCGACCATCAGCGAGTTCGCGGCCGTGGCGATGGCGAAGCTGACGGTACGCGGCATCGCGCTGACGTTGACCCAGACCTCGTTTTCGGCGTCGAGTTCGTCGTCGATCAGCCGGTAGGCCTGCTCGAAGGCGGCGTCGTAGTCGTAGACGTCTTCGAGGACGAGGCGCTCGGTGTCGGCGCCGAGCAGGTTGCGAAAGTCGGTTTCGAGCTTCGTCGAGAGGTGCTTCGAGTACTCGACGTTGGCCTCGCTGCCGACCGCACCCTCTAGCAGGATGACGCGATCGACGTCGAGCTGATCGCGCACCAGCGGCGCGATCAGCCGGTCGTAGTCGAAGCCGACCGGGATGACGTGCGTCTGCATGCCCGCCGATGCGGCGCGGCCGGGTTAAGACCTATCGACTGCCCGGCAGCACTCGACGACCCGCGGAATCGCCTCGGGGTCGGGATCGAGCCCGACGAAAAAGACGCTGTCGTTCGTCCGTCCGACGACGTTGATCCCCTCCTCGAAGATTCGGACGGTGTACTCGAGCGCGCCGATCGCAAAGAGGTCCGCCTGCTGGGCGCTCGCGACCTGCTCTAAGAGCACGTCCCGGACGATCCGGCCGTACTCCTCTCGATCGTAACGTGCGTCGACGTCCGGGCGCATGTAAGCGACCTCGTGGTCCAGATCGTCGAGGTCACCGATCGCGACCGTGCGCAGCGACTCGCCGACGGCCCCTTCGAGATCGGCCGCGAGCCGTTCGATCCGCTCGTGACCCATATATTCAATCGAAATTGAGAGTATAAAAATACCC
>JAWARX010000018.1:0-14916 GCA_038893155.1 Halalkalicoccus sp. | reverse complement strand
CGGCGTGGATGAGCGCCGAGACCGGGGTGGGGCCCTCCATCGCGTCGGGCAGCCAGGTGTGCAGCGGGAACTGCGCGGACTTGCCGATCACCCCACCCAGGACGAGCAGCCCGAGGACGGTGATCCACGTCTGTGCGTCGGTGCCGAAGAGCGTCTCGCCGCCGTCGATCGCCTCGGCGGCGAGCTGTGGGAAGCTCTCGGGGCCGGCGAACTGCGCGGTGCCGAACGTCGCGAGGATCCCGACGACGCCGATCAGGAAGAAGTAATCGCCGAAGCGCGTGACGAGAAACGCCTTTTTCGCCGCGCTCGGCGGGGCGTCCTCGCGGAACCAGAAGCCGATCAGGAGGAACGAACACAGCCCCACCAGCTCGAAGAACATGAAGGCCATCAGCAGGTTGTCCGCGAAGACGAACGCGAGCATGCTGAACGTAAACAGCCCGAGGCCGGCGTAGTACCGGGGCAGGCCGGTCTGGCCGTCGTCGTTCATATACCCGAGGCTGAACGTGTGGACCAGCAGGGCGATCAGCGAGACGATGACGAGCATCATCGTCGAGAGCGGATCGAGCAGGATGCCGAACGTCAGCGAGATTGTCTCCTCGCCGACGCCCGCGACCCACGTGTAGAGCGTCTCGTTATAGACCTCGCCGCCGGCGACGCGCATCATCGCCCAGACCGAGAGCAACAGCGAGCCACCCGTCGCGACCATGCCGACGAGCGCGCCGCCCTTGGGGAGGTGTTTCCCGAACGCGAGCGCGATCACGAACGACGCGAGCGGGAGCAGTGCGATCAACGGTGCGTATTCGAATGCCATCGTGTTACCACCTCATCGTCGTCGCCTCTGTCACGTCCACGCCGCGGAAGTTGCGGTAGAGAACGAGGATGATCCCGATCCCGACCGCGACCTCCGCGGCCGCAAGCGCCATCACGAACAGCGCGAACGTCTGGCCGGTGAGGTTGCCCCACTGCAGCGAGAAGGCGACGAAGTTGATGTTCGCTGCGTTGAGCATGAGTTCGACGCTGATCAGGAACATCAGCGCGTTCCGGCGCGTCAGGACGCCGAACAGTCCGATACAGAACACGCCCGCCGAGAGCAGGAGGTACCACTCGACGGGAACCAGCAGTTGGGTGGGCGTCAGCATCTACTCGTCACCCCCCTCGAAACCACCCCGGGAGGGCGCGAGCGACGCGCCCTCCTCGTCTTCTTCCTTGCGCGCGAGCATCACCGCGCCGTCGAGCGCCGCATCGAGCACGATCGCGATCGCGAAGAAGGCGACGATGAACCCTTCGGCGGGCACCCCGCCGGCGTCGATGTTGAACAGCGCGTAGCCGATGCCCGCGGTGATGTTCGCGTCGGCGGGAAAGCCCTGTGGTGCGGGAAACGACGAGGTGAGGAAGACGAACGCGAAGACACAGAAGAGCGCGAGCGCTGCCAGCCCCGGCGCGAGGTGAGTTCCGACGCGGAGTTCGGGTTTAGTCGGCATTGCTCGCCTCCGAGTCGGTCGGTCCCATACCCTGTGCGCCGCGCTGTGCTTCCTCGGTCTCGTCGTGGGTCAACATCACGGCGAACGTGATCAGGATGAGCACCCCGCCGACGTAGACGAGGATCTGTACCGCCGCGAGGAACTCCGCTTGCAGCGTCACGTAGTGGATCGCGACGCTCAACAGCGCCACCCCGAGCAGGAGTGAGGCGTGCCAGACGTCCCTGACGAGGACGACGCCGAGACTGCTCGCGAGTGTCACCCCCGCAAACAGCACAAACGCCGCTGTCTCTAGTACCATTAGTTCAACACTCAGTCGCACGCCCTTTGAAGATTTCGAGATTGACGTGCCGCGGGGCGGATTTCGGGTCGAGACCGGCCGCTACTCGTGGTCCGAACCGAGCGGGAAAACGGCGGGGTCGTTACTGGTAGTCGACCTCACCCTCGCCCTCGCCGATCCACGCGCCGCGATCGGGCTCCCGGGACTCCAGGGGGTCGATGTCCTTGTACCACGGGACGTTGCCGAGCTGCTCTTTGTTGTACACCAGGTCGTCCTTCGTATCCCCGGTGAACTCGAAGTTCTGTGTCAACAGGATGGCGTCGACGGGACAGACCTCCTCACAGAGCCGACAGTAGATGCACTGGCCGATGTGGAGGTTGTACTGCTCGCCGTTTCGCTGGTCGTCCATCACGATCTGGATGGTGTCGTTCGGGCAGACGTTCTCACACTGGCGACACCAGATACAGCGCTCCTGGCTGAACTTGTGAACGCCCCTGAACCGTGGGCTCACCTCCGGTGCGGTCTCGGGGTACTCGACGGTGAACGTGTTGCCATCGAGCGCGTGTTTGAGCGTCGTTGCCATGGATTTCATGAGTCCGATCATGCGATGAACACCCCCACGATGATGGCCGTGAGAACCAGGTTGGCAAAGGAAAGCACGAGCATTCCCTTCCAACCGATCTCGATCAGCTGGTCGATTCGCACCCGCGGGAGCGCAGAGCGCGCCCACTGGGTGAACAGGAAGATCGCCCAGATCTTGATGATGAACCAGACGATCCCCGGAAGCACCGGACCGGCCGGCCCGCCGAGGAAGATCGTCGTGACGATCGCCGCCCCGAGGAAGATGTGTAAGAACTCCCCGAGATAGATCAACACGAAGTAGACGCTCGAGTACTCGGTCTGATAGCCCGCGACGATCTCGGTGGGGGCCTCGGGCACGTCGAAGGGGTTACGGCCCACTTCGGCCATGTTCGCGGCCATGAAGAGCACGAACGCAAACGGGTTGACGAAGGCGTACCACGACGGGATGCCGACGCCGGCGACCGTCGCGAGCGGCTGTGCCTGTGCGGCGACGATCTCGCTCATCTGGAGCGTGCCCGCGAAGATCACCACTGAAGCAGCGGTGACGATCAGCGGGATCTCGTAGGCGATGTTCTGTGCGACCGCCCGCAGTCCGCCGAGCATCGAGTACTTGTTGTTCGAGGCGTAGCCCGCGGTCGCGAGCCCGAGCGACGCGATCGAGGCGATCGCGAACACCAGTACGAGTCCCGTCTCGGGATCCGCCAGGTGGATGCCGTTGCCCATCGGGATGACCGCGAAGCCGAGCATCGCCGAGGAGGCGATCACGAGCGGCGCGATGTCGTACGCCGGTCGGTCGACACCCTCGGGAATGATCAGCTCCTTTGCGAGCAGCTGGACCGACGCCGCCGGGATGATCAGCAGGCCGGCCGGGCCGATCCGGTTGACCGCAATCCGATCGGTGAAGGCGGCGGTGATCTTCCGTTTCGCCCACGGCCCGGCGACGCCGCTCATCGCGAGCATCAGGTTCGCGATGACGAACGCCGCGAGGAAGGCGGCGATAAAGTCGCCGGCGACCCCGAACGCGTCGAGACCGGTGAGCTCGGCGATCCGGTCGGGGAGAACGACGTCCTGTAGCGGCAGCAAACCGGTCATTCAGCGATCGACCTCCCCGAGGATGATGTCGAGACTGCCCAGCGAGGCGATCAGGTCCGCGACGTACTCGCCCTCGCTCATCTCCGGCAGCGTGTGCCGGTTGCAGAAACACGGGCTGCGGATCTTAAAGCGCGCGGGCTTGTCGGTGCCGTCCGCGCGGATGTAGATCCCGAGTTCGCCCTTCGCGGCCTCGACGGCCCGGTAGATCTCGGTGTCGGGGTCGGGTCGCAGGGTGCGTGGAACGTTCGACTGGATCTCGCGGTCCTCCTCGGGCCAGCCCTCGAGCAGGTCGATACACTGCTCGATGATCTTCGCGGACTGCTCGACCTCGCGCATCCGCACGAGCAGTCGGGCGTAGTTGTCCCGGCCCTCCTCGGTGACGACGTCCCAGTCGAGTTCGGGGTAGTAGCCGTAGGGGTCGTCCCGCCGGAGGTCGTAGTCGATACCCGACGCGCGGGCGACCGGCCCGGTCGCGCCGTACTGTTTTGCCGTCTGCGGATCGAGGACGCCCGTATCGATCGTTCGGATCTGGAAGATCTCGTTCGAGGTGATCAGGTCGTGGTACTCCTGGGTCGCCTCGGGCAGGTCGTCGAGGAAGTCCCGGACCTTCTCGAAAAAGTCCTCGCGGGGTTCCGGCAGGTCCCACGCGACGCCGCCCAGCCGGAGGTAGTTGAACATCATCCGACTGCCCGTGAGGTCCTCGAGGATGCTCTGGACCTTCTCGCGGTCGCGCATCGCGTACATGAAGATCGCGGTGAAGTCGCCGTAGATGTCCAGACAGAACGTTCCGAGCGCGAGCATGTGCGAGCAGATCCGACACAGCTCCGCGCCCATCGTCCGGATGACCTGTGCGTACTCGGGCACGTCGATGTCCGCTAGATCCTCGGCGGCCCGTGCGTAGCCCCACTCGTTCATCAGGCCGCCGGGCGCGTAGTCCCAGCGGTCGGGGTACGGCATGATCTGGTGGCGGTACGTGCCGTTCTGGGCCATCTGTTCCTCACAGCGGTGCAGGTAGCCGATGTCGGGGTCGACGTCGACGACCTGCTCGCCGTCGAGCACCGTCTTCAGGTGCAACACGCCGTGAGTCGCCGGGTGGTGCGGACCGATGTTGAGGAACATCGTGTCCGTATCCGAATCGTAGTGGTCGTCGGCGATCGGGTTCTGGTGTTCGGCGAGCGTGACGATCTGCGGGCGGTCCTGGTCGTAATCGAGCGCGAGCGGGTGGCCCTGCCAGGTCTCGGGCAACAGGATGCGTCGCGGATCGGGGTGGCCCTCGTACCGGATGCCGACCAGATCGTACGCCTCGCGCTCGTGCCAGTCTGCCGTCCGATACACCGGTTCGGCGGTCTGACTCACCGGATCGTCTTTCGCGGCGGGGACGACGACGCTTACCTCCTGTGTGGGATCGGCGTACTTTTTCAGGTGGTAGATCGATTCGTACCTGTCTTCGTACTCTTGAGCGGTGAGCAACGAGAGGTGATCGAAGCCGGCCTCGTCGCGAAGCGCGAAGAGCACGTCCTGGACCTCGTCGGGGCGGATGACGAACCCCTCGGCGTTCAGGTGTGTCTCGCGTCCGAGGACGTGCTCGCCCAGCAGGCGCTCGATCGCGTCGTAGTCGACGCCCTCCTCGGTGACGTACCGCTGTTGCGTGGGTCGTTCTAAACTCATGGTGAATCAGCCCAGTTGTACCGCATGACCAGGTCGTCGGTGTCGATCTGGCTCGCGAGCTTATCGACCAGTTCGTCCTGCTCCAGATCGCCGAACTGCTCTAGCTCGTAGGGTTTGACCGTCACCGGCGAGGACTCGCCCTCGGCGATGCGTTCTTGGAGCTTGACGACGCCGTAAACCAGCGCCTCTGGGCGGGGCGGGCAGCCAGGAACGTGGATGTCCACGGGGATGACCTCCTCTGCGCCCTTGATGACGTTGTACCCCTCCTGGAAGGGCCCCCCCGAGATCGCACACGAGCCCATGTTCACGACGAACTTGGGTTCGGCCATCTGGTCGTAGACGCGCTTCATCCGGGGGGCGAACTTCGAGACGATCGTCCCGGGGATGATGATCGTGTCGGCCTGTCGTGGGGAGGCACGCGGCACCCCCGAGCCGAACCGGTCGAGGTCGTGTTTCACCGCGTAGGTGTGCATCATCTCGAGGCTACAGCAGGCGATCCCGAACTGCAGCATGAACATCGAGGAGCCCCGCGCCCAGTTCAGGAACTTATCGAACTTGGTGAGGATAAAGGGCGAGGAGCCAAACGCCTCCCGAAGTCGCGAGTTGAATCGGTTGTCCACCGCGCCCATGCGAGCCTCGCGGGTCTCGGTCATGGGATCGGTGCTGCCGGCGATCGTCTCCCGTGGTGTGTTGCTCATTGTAGTCTACTCCGTTTCGTCGCTTCCGGACTCTTGATCCACTGTACCGCACCGGTGCGCCACGCCCAGACCAGCGCGGCGACGAGAACGGCGATGAAGACCAACATCGGCCCCAGCGCGTGAAGCAGGCCGACCTGCGCCACGGCGTCGGTGTAGATGAGGACCCAGGGGAAGATGAAGACCGTCTCGATGTCGAAGACGAGAAACAACAGCGCGACCATGTAGTACTGGATGTTAAACCGGATGCGCGTCGTCCCCGTCGGGATCTCGCCGCTCTCGTAGATGCTTCGTTTTCCTTGTTCGGGGACCGACGGCCGGATCAGTGCCGATACCGCCATCATACCGAGCGGGATCGCCACCCCGACGATCGCCAGTGCCCCGACTGCTATCCATGTGCTCATAGACCGTGATCTCCGTATCGTCTTCGGGTTGGGAACCCACCTACATAAGGGTTGATTCTCGCCCTTTCGCACCCGTCAGGGGCAAGCCTCACCGCCCACCCTCCGCCCGAAACTCGGAGGTCCCCGACTCGTGAAGCGCCCGCGAGACCGCCGCGACTTCCCCCTGCAAGCCCTCGTGATACGCGAGGAGGCGATCGCGGAGCTCGTCGTGCTCGCGCGCGAGGATCTGAACCGCAGACAGCGCGGCGTTGAACGACTTGCCGGCGTCGACCGCCACGATGGGCGCTCCCGTCGGCATCCCGATCACCGAGTCGACCGACTTCTCCTGGACCGGTACGCCGATCACGGGGACTGGGAAGGCGAGCGAGGCGGTCATGTTCGGCAGGTCCGCCGACTTCCCGCCCGCGCCCGCGATGATCACGTCCAGCCCCCGATCGTCCGCCGTACTCGCGTAGGCGTCCATCAGCTTCGGAGTTCGATGCGCCGAGACCACGTACGTCTCGAACGTAAAGCGCGCCTCGGGCGGGTCCTCGATATCCGTGACTTCCTCGAACCCCATCTCGGTCAGGGCCTCGTAGGCCCCGTACATGGTGTCGAGGTCCGAGTCGCTGCCCATCACGATCCCCACCTCTGGCGTCTCCTCGGCCGACCGATCGCGCTCGGCCTCCCGTTCGAACGCCTCGATCAACTCGCGTAGGCCATCCGCGGTCATGGTTCGAACTCCACGTGCCGGCGGTATGTACGTGCCGACTCCAGCAGCTCGTCGGCGGATCGATCCCCGCCGAGCACGGCGAAATGGCCCATCTTCCGCAGCGGACGCACCTCGTCCTTTCCGTACCAGTGCAGGTGGACCGACGGCTCTGCGAGCAGCCGATCGACGCCCGCCAGCCGGGCCTCGCGGGGCTCGCGGTCGTCGCCCAGGACGTTCTTCGTCACGACCGGCTCGCGCAGTTCGGTCGAGCCAAGCGGCAGGCCACAGACCGCCCGCGCGTGCTGTTCGAACTGCGAACTGCGCGCGCCCTCGATCGTCCAGTGGCCCGAGTTGTGCGGCCGGGGTGCGATCTCGTTGACCAGTATCTGCTTGCCAGCTCGCGGGTCGCCATGCTTCCCGCTCGCATCTCCCGAGGAGCTACGCTCCTCGCACTCGAAAAGCTCGATTCCGTAGACCCCGCGTCCCTCCAGCAGGTCGAGTACCTCGCGGGCGACCTCCTGTGCGCGCTCGCGGCCCGCCCCGCTCGCGCGCGCCGGCCCCACCGGAGGATCTCTTCGTTATGAAGGTTCTCGCCGGCGACGTACGTCCGGACCTCCTCGGTCCCTTTCACCCCGATCACCGACAGCTCGCGCTCGAAGTCGATCATCGCCTCGACCATCGCCGCCCCGCCCAGCTCCCCGAGCACGGCCTCGGCCTCGTCGGAGTCCTCGATCGGGACGTTCCCCCGGCCGTCGTAGCCGCCCTCGCGGGCTTTCACCATCGCGGGCGTTCCCAGCTCGTCGAGGGCCGCCCGCAGCTCGTCGGGGCCGTCGACGGCGCGGAACGCCGGTACCGGGATTCCGGCCTCTTCGAGCGCGCGCTTCTGGACGAGCTTGTCCTGGATCGTCCGTAAGGTGCCGGGCGAGGGCTGGACCTCGACTCCCGCCTTCTCGGAAACCTCTTCGAGCAGGTCCGGGTCGGCCAGCTCGATCTCGAACGTCAGCACGCCCGCGCGCTCCGCGAGGTCTCCGATTCCGTCGACGTCGTCGAACGCGCCGACGATCTGTTCTCGCGCGACCGGCGAGGCCGGACACTCGGGCGTCGGATCCAGCACCACGGTCTCGATCCCAAGCGGAGCCGCCGCCTCCGCGAGCATCCGTCCCAGCTGACCGCCGCCGACGACGCCCAGTACGGGTCCCGGACAGGAGTTCATCGTCATGCGCGGCGGTTTCCCGAGGGAGGGCAAAAGCCCACCGTTAGCCGAGCACGCTCGCGGTCCAGCGTGCGATCGGGTCGCCCGTCTCGCGCATGCGCTCGACCAGCCGGGTTTCGAGGTCCGTGCGAACGTCCGCGTAGTCCGGATGTCCGATCAGGTTCTGCAGTTCGTGTGGGTCGTGCTCGAAATCGTACAGCTCGTTTCCGTCGGGGGCGTTGTGGACGTACTTGTAGCGTTCCGTCCGGAGCATGCGCTGGGAGTACAGCCCGAACTCGTCGCCGTGGTACTGCGCGAAGTGGGCGTCGGGCCAGCCCTCGGGAGCCTCGCCCGAAAACAGCGGACGGATCGACCGACCGTCCACGTGGGGAATCTCGACGCCCGCGAGATCCAGAAACGTCGGCATCAGGTCGTGCAGCGAGACGAACTCCCGACACGCAGACCCCGCCTCGATCTCGTCGGGCCAGCGAGCCTGCAGCGGAATGTGGTAGGTGTCCTCGTACATCAGTGGGCCTTTGTTGAACTGGCGGTGGCTCCCCGTGAAATCGCCGTGGTCCGACGTGTGGATCGTACACAGGTTCTCGATCCCCTCGGCGGCGTCGAGGATCCGCCCGATCTGCTCGTCGATCAGCGTCATAAAGCCCCGGTACTTCGCGATCGCCTCGGCCCACGTCTCCCGGTCGAACCCCTCGACACCGCGATAGCGAAGGTACTGTTCGTGAACCGCGGGTTTGCCTGCGAACGTCTCGGCGTAGCTTTCGGGCATGGCGATCTCCGCGGGGTCGTACATCGAGGCGTAGGGTTCGGGAACGACGTACGGGTGGTGTGGCCCGTAGAGGTCCGCCCGGAGAAAAAACGGCTCCTCGATCCCCTCGCGCAGGCGGTCGATCGCCTGCTGGGCGATGTAGTACGGCCGGGTGGCCTCGACGGACACCGGGTCCGTGGCCGCAACGAGGGTCCCGGTGTCGGTGTAGAGGCGATCCCCGAGGTCCTCCTCGGCGACCCTCACCCCGAGATCCTCGCGGTAGGCCTCGAAATCGCCCGCGAGCGCCTCGTCGTGGTGCCGGTCGGCCCCGCCGTGGTACTCGAAGCCGAAGTCGCCGGGCCCCTGATCGCGCCCGACGTGCCACTTGCCGACGTAGTAGTTCGTATACCCCGCCGTCGAGAGCAGTTCGCCGAACGTCGGCAGTTCGGGAGGCAGGTTCGGCTGGATCGCGTCGGCCTCGTGGGAGTTGTTCATCATCCCGTGGCTGTGCGGGTACAGCCCCGTGAGCAGCGAGGCGCGCGCGGACGAGCAGATGCTAATCGGGGTGTACGCCCGCTCGAAGGCCATTCCCTCTGCTCGAAAACGGTCGAGGTTCGGCGTCTCGACCGGCGAGTCGGGAGCGGTGAGGTCGTAGCGCTCCTGATCGGTGAGCAAGAACAGGACGTTCGGTCGGCTCATAGATAGCCGAGATCGCGCAGGCGGCCCTTAGTGGCATCGGTCATCTCGACGGCCTCGCCGTTCGCCGCGTGCTCGAAGGAGGCGATCCAGTCGTCGAGTTCGGCCCCGAGCCCCGCTGCGATCGCCGGCTCGGTCGAGGCGATGTCGAACCGTTCGTCGGGGTCCTGCTCGACGTCGTACAGCTCCTCGCTCCCGTCCGAGCCCCGGATCAGCTTGTACTCCTCGGTGCGGATCGCCCGCAGCGAGCGGTCGTACTCGTAGATCGACTCGGGTAGCTCGCCGAACCGCTCTTCTAACTGCTCCATCGAGGGCTGGGGCGAGACGTACTCGGCGATCACGGACTCGCGCGGCGAGTCGTTCCCGAGCAGCGATCGGCCCTGTGACTGCCGGCGGG
The DNA here is from genome assembly GCA_038893155.1 of Halalkalicoccus sp. Classification (GTDB taxonomy): domain Archaea; phylum Halobacteriota; class Halobacteria; order Halobacteriales; family Halalkalicoccaceae; genus Halalkalicoccus. The sequence continues at coordinate 4,975 of JAWARX010000018.1, read as the reverse complement.
CGGCGGGCGCGCTCGCGCCGGCGAGATCCAACAGGGTCGGGAACAGATCGAGCAACTGGACGAGTTCGTCCTCGTCGGTCGTCGGCTCGAACGCCCCGCCGTGGGCGACGAGCGGCACGTGAAGCAGCGTGTCGGACACGTTGTACTGGTGGCCGAAAAAGCCGTGGTCGCCGACGTTCTCGCCGTGGTCGCCACAGACGACGAACACGGTGTCCTCCCACTCGTCGGCCCGTTTCAGGGCCTCGCGAAGCTCGTCGAGCTTCGAGTCCAGATAGGCGAGTTCGCCGCGATAGAGCCCCTCGAGCAGGTCGAACTCCCGTCCGGAGATCGCGTACTCGCCGACGTCGAACGCCCGCGGGTCCTGCCGGATCGCGATCGCCTCCTCGTAGCCCCCCTCCGGGAGGTGTGGCTCGGCGAACTCGCGGGGCGGGCGGTACTCGATGTGGGGTTCGATGTAGTTCGCGAAACAGAAGAAGGGACGGTCGTCCCCGCGCCCGTCGAGCCACTCCGTTATCCACCGGGTGGTGCGTGCGGCCCCGTCGTCGTCGGCGTCCCTGAGAAACTGGTCGTAGACGGCGTTGACCCCGTTGACGATCGGGTTGCCCGAGAAGGCCCTCGAGAGGAACGCGCGGGCCTTCCAGCGCGCGTGTTCCGCGCGCGTCACCTCGCCCAGATCCGTCTCGCTCTGGAGGAGCTGCCAGGTCTTGTGAAACGTCTCGAACCCACGGGCGAAGCCGAACTCCTCGGTGATCCACGTGTTGTTCGAGATACCCACCGTCTCGTAGCCCTCGGCGGCCAGCAGCTCCGCGAGGGTCGTCCACTCCTCGTCGAGATACGTGTGCCCGCCGTGAGCACCGTGACGCGAGGCGTACGTCCCGGTAAACAGCGAGGCGTGCGACGGCAGCGTCCACGGCGCGCTGGTAAAGGCGTTCGTGTACGCCGTTCCCCCCTCCGCCAGATCCGCGAGCGTCGGCATGAGCTCCGGGTCTGCCGGAACCGTCTCGGCCGCACGCGCCGTATCCATTACGACCATCACGATGTTCGGTCGTTCCGTCGTTTCGTCCCCCATAGATTCGGTCCGATATTGGGTGATCGAGTGTAAGTACGGGGTCCTTGCGTGCGCACCCCATTCAGGATAGCGTCGGTGTATAGCGCTCCAGACATCCGATATCGAACAGTACCGCATCGATCGAACACCGGCCGAACCGGGGGTGCGGTCTCGCGACGCCGGCCCCGGACCGGGTCGAATCGTCGCTGACCCTATAAAAATGCCACGGCATGGCAGGCAGAAGGGGGAGTGCCGAGACCGGTGTATTCGTATCCGAAACAGGGCCATGATATCTCCAGTAGACGAGACGCTCCTCCCGTACGGGTGGCGACGCGAGGTCGTCGAAGACGACCGAATCGCGTTCACGCGGGAGAAAGACCGTCTCACGCTCGTCGCGGAGCAGACCGACGGACACAGCGCGCTGACGCGCCTGTGTACGGGACCGGTCTGGCAGCTCCGATGCAAGCAGCGCGCCGGCGAGGCAGAAAGCGGTATATCGGTGGGCTGTGTAACGACGATGGACACCGCAATGGAGACGCTGCTTACGTACATGCGTCAGATCACCGAGGCCGCAGAGACGAACGAGGGTATCTCCGTCGGAACGGTCATCGAGCTACTCAAGGACGGGGCGACCCCCGACGAGGACGAGTGGGGTCGGACGCCGTCGAACCACCTCGGCCTTCGACCACCGACTCAATGACCGACCGCGAGCTGAGTTCGGCGGTCACCGAGGCGCTTTCGTCGCGTGACCTGCTCGTCGTCTCGAACCGCCAGCCCTACGCCCACAGCTACGAGGACGGCGAGATACGCGTCTCGCGGCCGGCCGGCGGGCTGACCGCCGGTCTGGACCCCGTACTGCAGCGTGCGGAAGGGACGTGGATCGCGTGGGGCGACGGCGAGGCCGACTTCGAGGTCGCAGAGGAGGGGCTAATCGAGGTACCTCCCGACGACCCCTCCTATACGCTCTCTCGGGTCGAACTGAGCGAGGAGGACCTCCGGGGGTACTACTACGGCTACAGCAACCAGGCGCTCTGGCCGCTGTGTCACGGGATGATCTATCCCACGCGGTGTGACGGGCGGGACTTCGAGCGGTACCGCTCGGTCAACCGCCGCTTTGCGGATCGAGTCGCGAAGCACGCGAGCGCGGGGAGTCTGATCTGGTTCCAGGACTATCAGCTCGCGCTTGCACCCCGGATGGTCCGCAAAGAGTACGAAGACGCGTTGCTCGCGCAGTTCTGGCACATCCCGTGGCCGAGCGCCGACACCTTCGGGATCTGCCCCCAGGGCGAGGACCTCCTCCGTGGCCTGCTCGCGAACGACCTGCTCGTCTTTCACGTTCCGGCGTACGTCGAGAACTTCCTCGACTGCGTCGAGCGACTGGTACCCGAAGCGAGCGTCGACCGGGGGCGAAACGCGGTCGAGCACGAGGGCGTTACGACGAGCGTTCGTGCGTTCCCCCTCGGGATCGACGCCGAGCGGACCGCGGAGCTCGCGAACGACGCCGACTCCGACGTCTGGCCCGATCTCGCAAGCAGGTACGGAATCGACGGACAGCGGGTCGCCGTCGGCGTCGATCGCCTCGATTACACGAAGGGAATCCCCGAGCGGATCGACGCGCTCGAACGCTTCTTCGAGGACAACCCCGACTGGCGCGGCGAGCTGACGTACGTCCAGAACGGCTCGGCCAGCCGGAGCGAGATCGCGACCTACGAGTACCTCCAGAAACGCGTCACGCGCGCGATCGACCGGGTCAACGACCGCTTCGGTACCGCCGAGTGGCGACCGATCGTGCGCATCGACGGGATGCTCACCGAGGCGGAGCTGTACGCGCTGTATCGCAACAGCGACCTCGCGCTCGTGAGCGCGCTCCGGGACGGGATGAACCTCGTCGCAAAGGAGTACGTCGCCGCCCAGCTCGACGACGACGGCGTCCTGCTCCTGTCTTCGTTCGCGGGTGCCCACGAGGAGCTCGGCGAGGGCGCGGTGACGATCAACCCGTTCGACACGCAGGCCTTCTCGGAGGCGATCGAACGGGCGCTCTCGCTGTCGCCCGAGGAACGCCGCGAGCGGATGGCCGGCCAGCGAGAACGCGTCACCGAGTACGATCTGGTCGCGTGGATGGACAACGTACTCGGCGCGCTGCTCTCGTGTGAGACCGATCGCGATCGCTCGATCGACCATGTCTGAGGCGCCCACGCCCGGTCTCGCCGACCCGATCCGTCGGTTCGAGGACGCCCGTGGGGAGCTACGGACGCGCGTCGAACGCGCCGAGGGGCTGCTCCTGTGTACCGATTTCGACGGCACGCTCGCCCCCATCGAGTCCGACCCGGAGGCCGCGACGATCACACCCGAGAACCGAACGGTGCTGGAGGAACTCCGGGACCGAGAGGACACGCGGGTCGCTATCGTCAGCGGGCGCGCGCTCGCGGACGTCAGAAAACGCGTCGGCCTCTCGGGGCTCGCGTACTCGGGCAACCACGGTCTCGAACTCGCCCGCCGCGGTCGCGAGGCCGTCCACCCGGTCGCCGCGAAGCACCGAGCGCGGATCCAGCGGATCTGTCGGGAGCTCGCGGCCGAGCTGGCGGAGATAGAGGGGACGGTCGTCGAGAACAAGTCCGTGACGGCGACGATCCACTACCGAAACACGCCCGAGGACGCGGTTCCCCGCGTTCGCGAAGCCATCGAACGGATCCGCTCTGCGATCGGCGACGGCCGGATCCGAAAGACGGGCGGCAAGGAGATCATCGAGCTCCGCCCGGCCGTGCGCTGGCACAAGGGGATGGCCGTCTCCCTGCTGGCCGAGGACTACGACGACTGGCTGCCCGTCTACATCGGCGACGACACCACCGACGAGTCGGCGTTCCGGGCCGTCGGCGACGGGCTCGCGATCTACGTCGGCGAGGGTCACACCGCCGCCCACTACCGGATCCCACACCAGCGGGAGGTCGCCCCGAGCCTGCGGGCGATCGCGGCGTGGCGCTCCGATTAAAGGGCCGGCCATCACAGGGTACACGGACTACCGCCGGCGCGTCGAACTCCCGCGTGACGAACCCACATGAGTCGCTATCCACGCGAGGCGCGGAGTGCGCGGATCAAATGTATCGCCTGCAACGCGCCCGTCGTCCGCACGGTCGATGGAACCTACGTCTGCGTCGACTGCGGGGACTCGCCGGTCCGGCCGGTCGAGAAACGCTCGACCGCCGACTGACCGTTCCGAGACGACCTACGACTCGAGGTCGAGCTCCTCGACCAAGCGGTCGGTCATCTCGTCGCGACCGAGGTTCGCCTTGATGTCGTGTTTCTTCGCGAGCGACTGGAGTTCGCGATACGAGAGCTCGTCGAGCTCCTCGGGGCTCGACGGCGTTTCCTCCCCCTCGTCTTCGTCTCCTCCCTTTTCGTCCTCATCAGCTTCCTCCTCCTCTTCGGCTTCGCCGTCCTGTTCCGCCGCTTCGTCGGCTTCCGTCACGTCCTCGTCCGATTCCTCGCTCTCACCGCCGTTCTCATTTCCCTCTTCGCCCTCCTCGTCGTCACTTTCGCTATCCGTACTTTCGTCGCCGTTCTCGTCCTCGCTGTCGTCTTCGCCGTCCGATTCCTCGTCCTTGCCGCCGTTCTCATTTCCCTCTTCGTCCTCCTCGCCCTCGCTCTCTTCGTCCTCGCTCCCGTCGTCTTCGTCGTCCGATTCCTCACCTTCCTCTTCTTCGTCGTCTCCTTCGCCGTCGTCCTCTTCTTCGTCGTCGCGCCGGCTCTCCCGGATGGCCTCTTGGAGGCGGCGGGCGAGCGCTTCGCCGAGCTTGCGGCCGATCAGCGCGCCGATCGCGCCGCCGAGGGATTCGGCAACGCTCTTTTCGTCGTCGTCCTCGAACGTATCTTCGAGTTCGGTCCCTTCGAGAACCTCCTCCATGTCGACGCTCTCGATCAGTGCTTCGG
>JAWARX010000017.1:0-15401 GCA_038893155.1 Halalkalicoccus sp. | reverse complement strand
AAACATTCTTTATATAATTTCCATTTATCCTGGGGGGTGCCGTCGGCGAAACCTACACCACCGTGGCCGCCCCAGCACCGGTATGCTCGTCGTCGTCTCCGATACCCACAGCCACGCCGGCCACGCGCTGTCGGGCCGGACGCTCGAAGCCGTCCGGGAAGCCGAGCGCGTGATCCACGCGGGCGACTTCACGACCGTCTCGGCGCTGGACGCGTTCCACGAGGAGGCAGCTCGACTGGAGGCCGTCCACGGCAACGCCGACGAGATGGCCGTGCGCGACCGGCTGCCCGCGGCCCGCACGCTGGAGTGGGCCGACCGCCGGATCGCGGTGACCCACCGGCGAAACGGCGGCCCGACGGGGCTGGCGATGTTCGGGCGCGAACGCGGCGCGGACCTCGTTATCTCGGGACACACCCACCGCCCGAGCGTCACCCGTACCGACGATCTCCTCCTGTTGAATCCGGGGAGTCACGCCCAGCCACGGGGGAACCGTCCCGGACACGCCGAGCTCGAACGGGTGGGAACGGAGGTTCGCGGACGGCTCTGCCAGCCCGACGGAACGGTCTTCGAGGAGTTCTCCCTTCAGGACTGACCGGGGTGTTCCTCGGTTTCTGCGAGTTCGAAGAGATCCGCGTACCCCGCTGGAAGCTGATCGCGGACGTCGTCCAGTTGTCCCTCGGTGACGGCCTCGTCGAGGACGTCGACGACGGCCCGAGCGTGGAGCGCGGCCGCCGATCGGTCGTCGTCGTCCTCCGGATCGCCGAGGTTCTCGTCGCGCTCGGCGACGCGGGAGACGAACTCCCGGAAGTCGAACGAGTCGGTGGTGTCGGCGTGCTCCTCGAGAAATCGCCCCAGCTCGTCGGGAAGCTGTGCCGCGAGGTTCGTCGCCTGTCCCTCCTCGATCCGCTCGCCGAGGGTTTCGAGCGTCGCGCGGGTCGCGCCGAGCGCCTCGCCGCGGGAGGCGAGCTCCGCGCGATTCTGCACCTCGCCGATGAAGCTGTCGTGATCCATGACGAACGGCGGTACCGCAGTGAACCGGTAAGCGGTTGGGTCGGCGACTGCAGGCCGATTAAACGACTTCGGAGGCCGAAACGCTCTTTTGCCCGCCACGAGACGTAGGGGTATGTTCCTCGAGTTCGATATCGTCTATCTCGTCTCGGTAGCGATGCTAATCCTCTTCGTTGGCGGCTCGTACCTGTTCGTCCGCAAGGTGCTCTTTGGATTCCGGGACGGCTTCGAGAGCGGGCGGCGCTAGAGCGCCCGCTCGACCGCCGCGACCGCCTCCTCGACGTCCGCCTCGTCGACGTCCCAGTGGGTACAAAAGCGCACGACGTGCTCGCCGAAGGTCACTCCCAGAACGCCCTCCGCCTCGCACGCGTCGAGGAACTCCGCTGCGGTGTGATCGCTCCCTGCACAGTCGACCAGCACGATGTTCGTCTCGGGCGTTCGCACGTCGAGCCCCTCGATTTCGTTGAGGCCGGCCGCGAGCCGACTCGCGTTCTCGTGATCCTCGTCCAGTCGGTGGCGGTTTTCGAGCGCGAGCAGTCCGGGCGCGGCGACCACGCCCGCCTGACGCATCCCGCCGCCGAACAGCTTCCTGTTGCGCCGTGCGCGCTCGACGAACGCCTCGCTTCCGGCGACCATCGAGCCGACCGGCGCGCCCAGCCCCTTCGAGAGACAGAACATGGCCGAGTCGACGTGTTCGACGATCTCGCTCGCCGCGACGTCGAGCGCCGTCGCGGCGTTGAAGAGGCGCGCGCCGTCGAGGTGGACCGGCACGCCCAACTCGTGGGCCGCCGCCGCGACCGCGGCGATCTCCTCGACCTCGATCGCCGCCCCGCCCTTGCTGTTGTGGGTGTTTTCGAGCGCGAGGAGGCCCGTCCCCGGCCGGTGGAGGTCCTCCTCGACGTAGCTTTCCCTCACTTGCTCGGGCGCGATCGCCCCCCGGTCGTCGCCCTCGATTGTGCGGACCTGCAGGCCCGAGAGCTGGGCCATCCCGCCGAGCTCCCACTTCACGACGTGGCTCTCTTGCTCGCAGAGCACCTCCTGGCCGTGTTCGGTGTGGGTTCGCACCGCCACCTGATTGCCCATCGTGCCCGTGGGGACGTACAGCGCGGCCTCCGTGCCGACGACCTCGGCCGCGCGCTCTTCTAGCTCGTTTACCGTCGGGTCCTCGCGGTAGACGTCGTCGCCGACCTCGGCGTCGCGGGCGGCCTCGCGCATCCGCTCGTCCGGCTTCGTCACCGTGTCGCTTCGCAGGTCGATCATGGGCCGGCTTCGAGACGGGTCGGCAAAACCCTGCCCGTTTCGCGGAACGCCTGCCACTATCGGCTCGTTTTTTTTAATCGCCCTCCGAGAACCGCCGGTAGATGTCGTCCGCCGCCCGCTTCGACGCTCTCCGAACCCCGCTGCCCGCCTTCACCCTCGCCGGCGCGGTCGGGCTGAGTGCGCTCGTCGCCTCGCCGCTCGCCGGCGACCCCTCGCTCGCGCTCGCGATCACGCTCTTTTCGGTGACCCTCTGGATCCTCAACCCCGTCCCGCCGGCGTACACCGGCGTGCTCTGTCTCGGCCTCGTGGGGGTCGCCCTCTCGGCGGAGGTCGCGCTCGTGGGGTTTCAGTCGCCCGCGACGTGGCTGATCGGCTTCGGGCTGCTGATCGGTCTCGCCACCAGGGAAAGCGGGTTGGCGGGCTGGGCGGGTCGGTGGCTCGTCGCCCGCTCGATCCACGATCGCTGGCGCTCCGACCCGGTTCGCGCCTACGCGTCCGTGCTGGCCGCGCTCTGTCTGGGCGCGCTCGCCTTCGCCCTGCTGGTCCCCTCGACGCTCGTGCGCGTGCTCGTTCTCGCGCCCGTTCTCTACGAGACGGGTACCCTGTTCGAGGACCGAGACGCCCGGGTCGGAATCTTTCTCGGGCCGCTCTTTGCGACCTTCTACGGCGCGGCGGGGATCTACACCGCCGCGCTCCCGAACGTCATCGTCACCGGCATCACGGAGACGCTCGACGGACCCTCGATCGGGTGGGCCGAGTGGGCGATCGCGCTCTTCCCGGTGATGGGGCTGGCGCGGGCGCTGCTGGTCGCGGGCGTCGTCTTCGCGCTGTACCGACCCGCACCCGGCACGGCCGTCGAGATCCCCGAGAGGACGCCGGCTTCGGCGGGCCCGAGCGAGAAACGCATGCTCGCGTTCCTCCTCGTCGGCACCGTTTTCTGGGCGACCGACTTCCTTCACGGCCTGCACCCCGTCTTCGGCGCGATCCTCGTCGTCGCGCTCGCCTTCCTCCCGACCGTCGGCGTCCTCGAGTTCTCGGAGGCCGGCGAGGCGGACTACTCCATTCTCTTCTTTCTGGGTGCGGTCTTCGCAATCGGCGAGGCGCTTTCCCGAACGGGCTTTGCAGACCTCGCCGCAGAAGCGCTGTTCGAGGCGATCCCCGCGGAGGGGTCGCTGGTCGTCGCGCTGGCGTTCGTCTTCGGGGCGACCATCCTGCTCAACCTCCTGATGGAGGGACTGGCCGTCGCGAGCGTCCTCACCCCGGTGCTCGTTCCCTACGCCGCGGCCGCGGGCCTGCCGCTCGAACCGGTGGTGATGACCGAGGCGCTCGCGCTCAGCACTTACTTCTTCCCGTATCAGTCGGCCGTGCTCGTGGCCATCCTTGCCGAGGACGCGGTCAGCGCCGGCGAGCTGATCCGGGTGACCGTCGCCTGCTCGATCGCCACCATCGTACTCTTGCTCCCGCTTCAGTTCGGCCTCTTTTCGCTGCTCTATTGATCCACAACCGGTTTGGTCGCCCGCGCATCAGATCCCGTATGGATCCGCGCATCCGCGAACACGCAGAGATCGTCGTCGAGCACTCGACCGACGTTCGGGAGGGCGACAACGTCATCGTCAGCGCGCCGGCCGTCGCGAGCGATCTGGTCGTCGCGCTCTTCGAGGTGCTGGGCGATCGCGGGGCGAACCCGATCGCCCTCGACGCGAACGACCGGGCCAAGCGAGCCCTCCTTCGCTCGCGCGGGGAGTTCGAGACGCCGAGCCACGAGCAAGCATTGATGGAGGAGACGGACGCGTTCATCCACCTGCGAGCCGACGAGAACGCCACCGAGACGGGCGACGTTCCACCCGAGACGACCGCCGCCTACTCGGTGGCCCAGCAGCCGATCAGGGAAGAACGCCTCTCGAAGCGCTGGTGTCTCACGCAGTTTCCCGCGCCCGCGAACGCCCAGCTCGCGGGCATGAGCACTGAGGCCTACGAGAACTTCGTCTGGGACGCGATCAACAAGGACTGGGGAGAACAACGCGAGTTCCAGAGCGAGATGGTCGAGATCCTCGACCCCGCCGAGCAGGTCCGAATCATCTCGGGCGAGCACACTGATATTCGGATGAGCGTCGCGGGCAACCGCACGCTCAACGACTACGGCGAGAAGAACCTCCCCGGCGGCGAGGTGTTCACCGCGCCCGTACCCGAAAGCGTCGAGGGGTCGGTCCTCTTCGATAAGCCGCTGTACCATCAGGGTCGCGAGATCACCGACGTCTCCCTCGAGTTCGAGGGCGGCGAGGTCGTCTCACACTCGGCGGGCAAAAACGAGGATCTGCTGACCGAGGTCCTGAACACCGACGACGGCGCGCGCCGGCTCGGAGAGCTCGGCATCGGGATGAACCGGGACATCGATCGCTTCACGTACAACATGCTGTTCGACGAGAAGATGGGCGATACGGTCCACATGGCGGTCGGGATGGCCTACGGCGAGTGCGTGGGCGAGGACAACGAGGAAAACGAGAGCGCCGTCCACGTCGACATGATCGTCGACATGAGCACCGAATCGCGCATCGAGGTCGACGGCGAGATCGTCCAGCGAAACGGCATCTTCCGGTTCGAAGACGGGTTCGAGGCCGGCGAGGTCTGAACGGGGTGAAGGCCTCGCAAAGCCGAACGGGGACGGGACCCGTGAGGCGCGAGGGTCGAGCGGAGCGAACCCCTCGAATGCGAACGGCACGGGACGTGAACAGCGCGGTTCAACACGAACAACGTGAGCGGAGTTGGAGATCGGGTTATTAATCAACCTCCGTATCAGTGCGAGATGTTACTAACAACGTGGGTTTGGATGGCAGCGAGATTTATTAACCTCGCTCCCGTCCGTTCGAGTGCTATGGCAAACTGCTGTGACCCCGTCTGTACGTGTACCGGAACCTGCACCTGCGACAGCGACTGCACGTGCGACGACTGCTAGAATAGCGTTCCGACCGTTTTCACCGATTCTACGCGATCCGTAGCTCTCTGAGCACGTCCGCGAGCACGTGCGCCGAGACAACGATCGCGCTGAAGACCGAAAGCAGCCGGCTGACCGGGCGAAACAGCCGGTACAGTGTGCCGCCGATCAGGACGTGACTGACGAGGCGTTCGACCATCATGTCCACGTCCGGGAAGACCTGCTCCTGTTCGGTAAAGGCCCACACCGGGTCGCTCGCTGCACGCGTAAAGTACGACCAGCCACCGGTCTTCAGCCGCGCGATGAGGAAGTGATCGAGGTCGATGAAGACGCTCAGAACCAGCCCGTAGGTCCAGAGGGCGAGCTTGGTGGGTAACGAGCGACCGCGCGCGAGGAGGGCCGTCGCGACCGCGCCGACGACCGCGCCGATCGCCGCGTGTTCTGCAGAGCGCATGGCGAGCGTTCTCGACAGCGGGGCTTTAGTTCGCCGATTGTAGCGCCCGCGAGACGGACATCGCGAGCGTCCTCGACCGTGCTACCACGGCTCGTGTTTGAACCCGAACAGGTAGGCGAGCACGTTCGTCACGACGTGGAGGATCGGGGTGAGAACGAACACGACGATCAACAGCGGGAGGGTGAAGACCGCGACGACCCACTCGAAGGCGACGATCGCCGTCAGCAGGAGGGCCATCACGGCGAAATCGAGCTGGTCGACCCCCGGCAGCGGTTCGCCCCGGTTCCGGCCGGTCCGGCGCTTGATGAAGGAGGCGGCCATGTCCCCGAGCATCGCGCCGAGCGGCAGGGCGATCATCGCCGCGAGCGGGAACGTCGGGACGGCCACGCCGAGCACCTCGACGGCCGTGGGCCGAAGCAGGTTGAGCAGGTAGGCCACCCCGATTCCGACGAGCGTGCCGACGATCGTTCCGCGCCAGGTCTTGCCGTCGCCGAGGATCCGGCGACCGTTCCACGTGCGCCCGCCGTCGACCGGCGCGCCGCCGCCGGCGAGCACGGCGGCGTTGTTCGGGACGTACGCGGGCAGCATCACCCAGAAGGCGACGACGAGGAGTTCGAGCGGACCCATATCGACCTCGAACCGCCGGGACGCTTAATGCCCAACGGTTCGCGGTCGGGTATTCATGATTAAAAGCCGGCGGCACGAAGGGACGGTATGATTCCGCCGATCGCGCGACGGTTCGTCGCCGGGGAAACCCCTGCAACGGCGCTCGAACACGTCCGTGAGTGTAACGACCGCGACATCCGGGTGATCCTCAACCTCCTGGGTGAACACTACGACGACCCCACGGAGGCCGACGACGACGCCCGCGCCTACGCCGACCTGCTTTCGGACATCGCCGCAACCGATCTCGATGCGTGTATCTCGGTCAAGCCCTCTCAGATCGGGCTGGACGTGAGCGAGGCCCGCTTTCGGGACAACCTCCGGGGGATCGTCGACGCCGCCGACGAGCACGACCAGTTCGTCTGGATCGACATGGAGGATCACACGACGACGGACGCCACGCTCGACGCCTTCGAGGAGTTCGTCACCGCACGCGGCGGCGGGATGGGCGTCTGCCTGCAGGCGAACCTGAAGCGCACCCGCGAGGACGTCGAACGCTTCGCCGAGACGCCCGGCAAGATCCGGCTGGTGAAGGGAGCCTACGATGAGCCGCCCGCGATCGCCTACAAGAGCAAAGAGCGGGTCGACGAGGTCTACGAGGAGTACCTCGAGTACGTGTTCGAACGCTACGACGGCGGGATCGCCGTCGGCAGCCACGACCCCGTGATGATCGACCGGGCGTGCGAGCTCCACGCCGAACACGGCACGGACTTCGAGATCCAGATGCTGATGGGCGTACGCGAGGACGCCCAAGAGGAGCTCGCCCGCGAGTACGAGGTCTGGCAGTACGCCCCCTACGGCGGGAAGTGGCTCTCGTATTTCTACCGGCGGATGATGGAGAGAAAGGAAAACGTAGGGTTCGCGTTGCGGGCCGTTCTGGGTCGATGAACAGGTCTATCAACGCGGCCGCATAAGAGGGGTTCGATGTCGACATGGAAGCGGGACATGGCGAGCGGGCTGATCGTCCTCGTCCCGATCATCGTCACCGTCTGGGTGGTCTACTGGCTCTTTCGCTTCATCGCGAACCTCCCGCTGACCGAGACCATCGCAAACCCCGCGCTTCGCGTGTTCATCACGCTCGTCGTGTTCGTCCTCCTCGTGTTCGCCGTCGGCTACCTGATGCGCACGGCGATGGGCTCGCTCGTCGAGTCCGCGATCGACAACGTGATGAACCGCGTGCCCGGTCTGCGGGTCGTCTACAACGCCTCGAAGATGGCCGTCGAGACGGCGCTGACCGGCACGAGCGATCTTCAAACCCCCGTCAAAATCAAGACCTGGAAGAACATCCGCATGACCGCGTTCAAGACCGGACGCGAGGCTCCCGACGGTCGCAAGCTCCTCTTTTTGCCCACCGCGCCGAACATCACCAGCGGCTTCGTCATCGAGGTCGAGGACGAGGACATCATCGAGACCGACGAGACCGTCGAGGAGGCGCTCACCAGAATCCTGAGCGCCGGCTTCGGCGAGCGCGACGACACACCGGCCGGAATCCCGATCGACGTCGTCGAGGAGAAACGCGACCGCGAGGGCGACGAGCGCCCGACGACCGACTGAGCCCGCTACTCGACCGTCGGGTACCGCGCGCCGAGCAGATCCGCTTCCACGCCGCTCCCCCCGCCCTCGTCCCCGGCCGGGCTGACGCTTCCCGTCCGGTAGCCGTGCAGATCGAGCGTGACGTGCTCGAACCCGAGGTCGTTCATGTGTGCGCGGGTCGCCCGGACGAACTCGATGTCCAGCGCCTCCTCTAGCTCCTCGGGTGCGATCTCGATGCGCGCAAGTCCGTCGTGATCCCTGACACGGAACTGCGAGAAGCCCCAGCCCCGCAGCAGGGCTTCGGCCTTGTCGACGCGCGTGAGCCGTTCTTCGGTGACCTCGATCCCGGTCGGGATTCTCGAGGAGAGACAGGCCATCGACGGCTTGTCGGCCACGGAGAGTCCGTAGGAGTCAGCGATCTCCCGGACCTCGGCCTTGGTGATTCCGCGATCGAGAAGCGGCGAGCGCGCGTCGAGTTCCGCGACCGCCTGCAGGCCCGGTCTGTGGCCCTCGCCGGGGTCCGAGGCGTTGGTGCCGTCACAGACGACGGGGATTCCCAGCTCCCTCGCGCGCTCGAACATCTTCCCCAGCCGCATCGATCGGCAGTGATAGCAGCGATCGCCGTCGTTTCTTACGAACTCGGGACTGTCTAGCTCGGAGAACTCGACGATCTCGTGGCGGATTCCGATCTCCCCGGCGACCCGTTTTGCGTCCTCCAGCTCGGCCTCGGGGAGCGTCTCGCTTTTCGCGGTGCAGGCGACCGCGTTCTCGCCCAGCGCGTCGTGGGCGATGGCGGCGACGACGCTCGAATCCACCCCGCCCGAGAAGGCGACCAGCACCCCCTCGCACTCGGCGAGATCCTCACGGGCGGCCGCCAGCTTCTCCTCCGTGGACATGCCCGGCCCTTGCGCGCCGGCGACCAAAAGCCGCCCGGCTCGTCCGGCTCGCGACCGACAGCTATCAACAGAAGAATATAATCAAAATTATTATATTTGTCGAGAACATGTCTGATATATGAACAGTATCTCGTCGTGTATCGAACAGATCGTCGGGGACGCGCGGACGCTGTCGGTCTACGGGGCCGACGAGGGGGTCCTCGCCGAACTGCGCTCGCACTTCGAACTCCGGAACGTGGCCGTCGAGGCGCGCTCGGCGGACCTGCCCGGATCGCTCTGTGTTCTCCACGAGGACGGGCGGGTGCTCGCGGCCAGCCCGCTTCCGGCGGTCCACCGCGCGATCGGGTTCGACCCCGAGTCGTTCGATCCCGGCTTCCAGTACGACCACCCCGACGTACTCGAACACGTCGGGACGACCACGTTCGTCTCGTACGACAAACGGCGGATGATCCTCGCCTCCCGCGAGGTCGAAGAGCGCGCGTGGCGTTCGGGCGGCGGGCGGCTGTACGCCGGCTTCCAGCGCCTCTCGCGGCTTCGTCCCCAGTGGTCGGTCTACGATCGGCTGACCGACGTCGTCGACGTGCGCGTCTACGGCGTCCGCGACTGGGAGCTGCCGGGCGAAATCACGATCGACGGGGCCGAAGACGAGGAAGTGAGAAAATCCTGGTTCGTCGTCTACGACGGCGACGGACGCGACGGTGCCAAGGCCGCGCTGGTCGCAGAAGAGCGCGATCCCGGCGAGTTCACCGGTTTCTGGACCTACGAGACGGACACGATCGACGACCTGCTCGCGTACTTTCCGGAGCGGGAGGCGACCTGAGACGCCGGACGCGGCCCTCCCCGCCGACCGCCGGGCCGGGACGGGACGTTTTTGCGCTCGCGCCGGTATCGGACCTACTGATGGAGTTCGAGTCGATCCCCGGCGTGGGCGCGAAGACCGCGAGCGCGCTCGCCGAGATCGAGGGCGCAGAGCGCGCGCTTCGGGAGGGCGACGTCGCCCACCTCGCGGGCGCGCCCGGGATCAGCGAGGGCCGGGCCGCCCGCATCGCCCGCGGCGCGATTCGGCGGGAGCACGGCGATTCGAGTCGGCTGCTCGGGACCGACCGCGCCCGCGAGATCCACCGCCAGCTACTCGATCTGTTGCAGTCGCGTGCCGTCACCGACTACGCGAAGCGCCGCCTCGAGACGTTCTACCCGAGCGCGACCCCCTCGCGGATCGAGCAGGTGCAGGAGTTCGCCGCGCGGGCGATCGAACGCGAGCCCGACCCCGACGTGCGCGAGGCGCTGTCGGGCCTCGAACCGCTCTCAGTCCCGCGCGACGTTCGCGTGCGCGATCGCTGTCTCGTGACGAGCGACGCAGAAACCCTCGGGGCAGCCCGCGAGGCGATCCCCGAGCTCCCCGTCGAGGTGGTGGAGGACGCCCGCGGACTGGCGGAGCTCGCGCGGGGCTACTCGACGGTGATCGCGCTCGACGAGGCCTTCACCGGCGTCGAGGTCGCGGGCGACGTGCAGATCCGCCCCGACGCGCTCGCCGAGCCGTCGGAGATCGTCCCGGAACGGACGCTCTCGTTTTTCGCGGCAAATCGGGGACCGATCCGGGCGGCCGTCGCGGTCCACCGGGTCGCCGGCGTCGACGCGCCGTGCGATCTCGACGAGCTCGACGCGCACCTCTCGCGGCTGTCGCCCGACGGCGAGGTGTGCGACGACGCGGAGCTGGATCGGCTCTCCACTGCCGTTTCCGACCTCGACGCGAGCGTCCACACCGCAGAAAGCGTCGCCAACGATTCGCTCAGGGAGGCGATCGAGAAACGGAACGTGACCATCGAGGGCACGGACCTGCTCTCGCTGGCCGAACAGGGCGCGGGCATCGACTCGCTGCTGTCTCGCGAACTGGCCGACGAGTACGCCGACGCCGTCGAGGCGGCCCGCGAGCACCTGATCGACGCGCTCGCGCTCGATTCGGGCGAGAGCGAGATCGCCAGAAGCGCCTTCCCCGAGGAGCCGACGTTCCCGGTCGAGCGCGACGAGGGCGTGATCGCACGCCTGCGCGAGGAGCTCGTCGCCGCCCGAGAGCGCCGCGCGACGCGGGGAAAGCGCGAACTCGCCGCCGACCTGGCCGACTTCCGCGAGCCGGTCGAGGGGCTGGTTCGAGCCGCCCTCGAACTCGACGTGGAGCTCGCGATCGCCCGTTTCTCGCGCGAGTTCGACTGTACGATGCCCGAGTTCCGGGGGCAGGGAGTCGCGATCGAGGGCGGGCGATCGCCGCTGCTATCCGAGCCCGTCGAGGCGATCGAACCCGTCGACTACTCCGTGTCGGGCGTCACCTTACTTTCGGGCGTCAACAGCGGCGGAAAGACCTCGACGCTCGATCTGGTCTGTGCGGTCGTGATTCTCGCACAGATGGGGCTTCCCGTCCCCGCCGACCGGGTCCGACTCCGGCGGTTTTCGGAGCTCCACTACCACGCGAAGACGCAGGGAACGCTCGATGCGGGCGCGTTCGAGGGTACGGTAAAGGAGTTCGCGGATCTGGCCTCCGGCGGCGAGGGCCGACTGGTGCTGGTCGACGAACTCGAGAGCATCACCGAACCGGGCGCGAGCGCGAAGATCATCGCCGGGATCCTGGAGGCGCTTTCGGAAACCGATACGACGGCGATCTTCGTCTCACACCTCGCCCGCGAGATCCGCGCGGCCGCCGACTGCCACATCCGGGTCGACGGGATCGAGGCGATCGGACTCGAAGACGGCGAACTGGCCGTGAACCGCTCGCCAGTGAGAGACCACCTCGCCCGGTCGACGCCCGAACTGATCGTCGAGAAGCTCGCCCGCGAGGAGGAGACGGCGATTTATGAGCGTCTACTCGATAAGTTCGAGCCATGAACCGCGACAGCGTCCTCTACGAGATCGCCCACTTCGCCGCGGTCGTCGGCATCGCCTACCTCGCGCTGCTTGCGGCCCGCGCGGCCGGCGTCACCGCGCTCTGGGCCGAACTGCTGATCGCGCTCGTGGTCGGCGTGAGCTACGTGTCCCTGGTCCTCTATCTCGACCTCGCGCCACCCTCGTGGCGCGGGGAGTGAACCGGGCCCCCGGTCTGGTGCGCAAATCGCCGAAAACGGCTGCAAAAGACGTGAACGATCGACCGGTGTTTTGTCGGTCGCGCCCCATCGATTGGGTGGTCCCAACGCGACGGCCCTTCCCAGTCTCGGCCCCGCTGACCGCGCTCTTTTCTTTCCGTCCGAAAGGTTAAGCCGCTGTGCGAGCGTGGTGAAAGTGATGGGTGAGGATGGGATGCTCTCGTGGGACGAGTCGGTCTTTCGGGACGAGCGGGTCTTCGAGATCGACTACCTCCCGGAGACGTTCAAACACCACGAGAGCCAACTCCAGAGCCTGCAGTACGCGCTTCGACCCGCGGTACGGGGTTCGCGCCCGCTCAACGCGCTCGTTCAGGGCCCGCCGGGGACGGGCAAGACGACGGCAGTTCAGAAACTCTTCGGCGAACTCTCGGGCCAGCCGGGGGTTCGCACCGTCCGGGTCAACTGTCAGGTCGACTCGACGCGCTATGCGGTCTTCTCGCGGCTGTTCGAGGGGATCTTCGAGTACGAACCCCCGACCAGCGGCGTCTCGTTCAAGAAGCTGTTCGGGCAGGTCGCCGACAGGCTCGTTGAGGCCGACGAGGTGCTCGTGGTCGCGCTCGACGACGTGAACTATCTCTTTTACGAGAACGAGGCCTCCGATACGCTCTACTCGCTGTTACGCGCCCACGAGGCCCACCCCGGCACCCGAATCGGCGTCGTCGTCGTCTCCTCGGATCTCGCCCTCGACGTGATCGACGACCTCGACACCCGCGTTCAGAGCGTCTTCCGCCCCGAGGAGGTCTACTTCCCCGTCTACGACGCCACCGAGATCGCCGACATCCTCGACGAACGGGTGAGACGGGGCTTTCACGATGGCGTCGTTTCGCCGAGCGTTCTCGACCGGGTCGCCGACCTCACCGCGGAAAGCGGCGACCTGCGCGTGGGGATCGACCTGCTTCGCCGTGCGGGGCTGAACGCCGAGATGCGCGCCAGCCGGACGATCCAGACGGAAGACGTCGAGGAGGCCTACGAGCAGTCGAAATACGTCCACCTCTCGCGGAGCCTCCGGGGGCTCTCCGAGAGCGAGGCGGCGCTCGTGCGCGTGCTCACCGAACACGACGGCGAGCAGGCCGGCGAAGTCTACGAGGCGTTCGCCGAGGAGACCGATCTGGGTTACACCCGGTACTCGGAGATCGTCAACAAGCTCGAACAGCTCGGGGTCGTCGAGACGGCCTACGCCGAGATGGACGGGCGCGGGCGCTCTCGCACGCTCTCGCTGGCGTACGACGCCGAGGCGATCACCGACCGGCTCGACTGACAACGGATTTGTGTTCCCGTCGCGTGAAGCTCCCGTGGACGCGAACGACCGGTCGATCGTCGGGTTCGTGATGCTCGCTCACGCGACGGTCCACACCTACGAGCTCGCGATCCCGATCCTGCTGACCGTCTGGCTCGTCGAGTTCTCGACGACCACGGCGGTTCTCGGAGCGGTCGTCTCGCTGGGCTACGGCCTGTTCGGTCTCGGGGCGCTCCCCGGCGGCGCGCTCGCGGATCGCTACGGCTCGCGGACGCTGATCGTCGCGAGCCTCTCGGGGATGGGCGCGTCGTTCGCCCTGCTGAGCCTCGCGCCCTCCGTCGCCGGGATCGCGCTCGCGCTCTGTCTGTGGGGGGTCGCCGCCAGCGCCTACCACCCGGCCGGTCTCGCGCTGATCAGCAACGGCGTCCGAGAGCAGGGCCGCGGCTTCGGCTACCACGGCGCGGCGGGCAACGTCGGCATCGCGCTCGGCCCGCTCGCGACCGCCCTGCTCCTGCTCGCGTTCGACTGGCGGACCGTCGCGTTCCTGCTCGTCGTCCCCGCGCTCGTCGGCGTCGCCGCCGGCCTCGTCGTCTCCTTCGACGAGCGAGCGGCCGTTTCGGGGGCCCGGACCGACGGCGGGCTCTCGCTCTCGCGCGTCCTCGCCGACACGCGAACGCTGTTGACCGTCGGCTTCGCGACCGTCCTGCTGGTCGTCACGCTCAACGGGCTGTACTACCGGGGACTGCTGACGTTCCTCCCCGGGGTGCTCGGCGACCTGCTCGCCGCGCCGCTGGCGGGGATCGAACCCGTCGATCCCGACAGCCTCGCGAGCGACGAGTTCGACCCCGCTCGCTACGTGTATGCCGGCCTACTGCTCGTGGGCGTGTTCGGCCAGTACGCCGGCGGTCGGCTGGTCGACCGGATTCGCCCCGAGGTCGGGCTCGCGGGCGTGCTGTTCGCGCTCGCGGCGGCCTCGCTCGCGTTCGTCCTGTTCTCGATCCAGCCGCTCGGCCAGGCGCTCGTCGCGAGCTACGCGGCCCCGGACGTCCGCGGGCTCACGTTCGGCTACTCGTATCTCGCGATCTTCGGCGTCGGGGCGCTCGGCGCGGCCATCGCCGGGACGCTGCTCACGTACGGCTCGGCCCGCGTGCTCTTCGTCTTCCTCGGGGGACTCGTGGCCACGAGCGGCGGGCTGTGTGCGTGGCTCGCGAGGCGCGATCACTCGTAGCGAAGCGCGTCGATCGGGTCCGTTCGCGCGGCGCGCCACGCCGGGTACAGCCCCGCGACGGCCCCCACGAGGACGCCCACGCAGACCGCGACGACGGCCCACGAAAGCGGCGCGACGAACGGGAGTTCGAGCAGGCGGGTCGCGAGGTAGCCGCCGGCGAAGCCGACGACCGCACCCGTACCCGCCCCGGCCAGTCCGAGGACGGCTGCCTCGGTCAGAAACAGCTGGAGGACGTCGCGTTTCTGTGCGCCGACCGTCCGCATGATCCCGATCTCGCGGGTCCGCTCGGTGACGCTGACGAGCATCACGTTCGCGATCCCGATCGAACCGACCAGAAGCGAGATGAGCGCGATCCCGGTGATGAATCCCGTGAGAGTGGCGAGCAGGTCGTTGACCTGTTCGAGCAGCTCCTCGTTGGTCTGTACTTCGAAGACGAACCCGCCCGGGAGCCGCTCGCTCGCCGCCGACTCCGCCTCGACGTAGGTCCGGACCTGCGGCTCGACCTCGGCGACCCGGTCGGGCCCTTCTGCGCTGACGACCAGCTGCGGGTAGACGCGCTGTTCGTCGCCGCCGACCTCGGTCGTCGTCCGGTAGAACGGCTCGGTCGGGACGTAGATCCGCGCGCCCTCGCCGAAGCCGTCGAACGGGCTTCTGGCCGCCGAATTCTCGAGGATCCCGACGACCTCCAGTTCGGTTTCGGAGCCGTCGTCGAACGTCATCGTCAGTTCGTCGCCGACTGCGGGGCGTTCCTCGAACCCGTCGGCGGCGAGCGGCGTCAGCACCACCTCGTTTTCGCCCTGTTCGAAGACTCGCCCCTCGGCCATCGCGCCCTCCGAGAAGTAGGCGGGGTCGGTCGCGACGGTGTCGCCGCCGGCGATCGTATCGCCGCCGTAGCCGACGCTGTCGACCCGGACCTGGGAGGAGGCGGCGACCCCCGAGACGCCGTCGATCGCGCGAAGCTCGTCGACGTCGCTCTCGGCGAAGACGGTTCGCGCGCCGACGCCGGGCGGCCCCTGTGCGTCCTCGGGGCCGTTCCAGACGTAGATCTGGGCGGCGTCC
>JAWARX010000016.1:0-15625 GCA_038893155.1 Halalkalicoccus sp. | reverse complement strand
CCCACGATCGCCGGGCCACGCCGCGAATCCCCCTCACGTCCCCCTCGTCGGCCTCGCGCACGTTCATGGTACAATGTAGCACGCACGGCACGTAGCCGTTTCGACCGGTCCGCTCCAGCGAAACGCGCCGGTCGAACGCTCGGGCGGACCGCGCAAGAAGAGCTACGACCACGGGGGTCCCAGGGAGAGCTATGGGCTTTCACACCTTCCCGATGGAGCGCGCGGCGAGCCTCGAAGACCCCTCGCGGTATCGGTTCTGCTCGCGCGAGGAGCTGCTGGGAATGCTTTCTCTCGACGGTACGGAGACGGTCGTGGACCTCGGCAGCGGGACCGGCTTTTACACCGACGACGTCGCCCGGTTCGCCCGGCGTCTCTACGCCGTCGACGTACAAGAAGAGATGCACGAGCTCTACCGCGAGAAGGGCGTCCCCGAGAACGTCTCGCTCGTGACCGCCGACGTCTCCGACCTGCCCTTCGAGGACGGTGAGTGCGACGCGGCGGTGACGACGATGACCTACCACGAGTTTTTCAGTGAAGCCGCGCTCGCGGAGGTCCGCCGGGTGCTCGTTCCGGGGGGCCTGTTCGCGATCGTCGACTGGTCTGCGGCCGGCACCGGCGAGGACGGTCCGCCGATCGACGAGCGCTACGACCTCGCCGGCGCTACCGCCCACCTCGAACGCGCCGGGTTTTCGCTCTCTTTTTCGAATGAGCGTCCAGAAACGTTCGCGATCGTTGCTAGTAGTCCTTAATCAGTGCTGGATACTGGTAACATATATCAGGGCAAGCGTTATTTCGACTCGCCCGATAGCGCCGCCGATGTCCAACCCCGACCCGTACAGATCGGACGAACCGTACTACGAATGCGTCGAGTGTCACGGGCGTACGGCCGGCGTCGCGCACCTCGGGCGGTGTCCCGACTGTGGCGGAACGGTTCGCAACCTCGCGGTCGCCCGCGAGTGAGCTGGGCTCAGAAGTCGGGCAGATCGTCGGGCGCTTCGTAGCTGGCCTCCCAGTCGATGTACTCGTCTTTGAGCACGTCGCTGACGATCTGGCCGAGTTCGGTCAGCGAGGCGTTGATCGCGGAGACCGTCCCCCACGAGTCGAGGTCGGGGTGCAGGTCGCGTTCGCGCCAGTCTTCGGGTAGCCCGGGGGCGTGATAGCCCACGCGATCCGCGAAGTCGTCCCAGAAGAAGTCGAACTCGCGGAGGAGCGAGAGGTCCTCGGCGATGGCGTACTCCTCCTCGGTGAGGTCGGTGTGGGCGGCCCACTCCTCGAAGGCGTCGGCCCACGCGCCCTCACGGAGGAACTGCTCTAGCTCCTCGCGGCGGAAATCTTCGACGCCGACCATGTCGACGTCCTCGTACTCGGCGGGGTTCTGTGCTCCCAGTTCCGGCGGGTCGGGCGTCTCGACGGCGAGGCTCATGGGCTCTACAGGACAGGAGCGCCGATAAGGGTTCGCTCGATCCAG
This sequence comes from Halalkalicoccus sp., assembly GCA_038893155.1. Taxonomy (GTDB): domain Archaea; phylum Halobacteriota; class Halobacteria; order Halobacteriales; family Halalkalicoccaceae; genus Halalkalicoccus. The sequence continues at coordinate 14,157 of JAWARX010000016.1, read as the reverse complement.
CGCTTCGGTCATTGGTTTATTATCGATAGTATGGTGAGACGATTTGGTTTGTAGCTTATTTTATTTGTTAGTTCCTAATCTATATGTGTATGCCGTTGGTATGAAACGTGTTCACCTATGGCCTACGAATCGAAACGACGGACGTTCCTGAAAGGCGTGGCGACGACGGGCATCGGACTCGCGGCGGTCGGACCGGCGAGCGCGGACGAGGAGGTGCAGTACATCGTGACGGGCGGCAATCCGCGACGGCTGGAGCGCGAGGGGTTTACGGTCGCCCACGAGATCACCGGCGCGAACGTCTATCTCGTCTACGGGCCCGCGGACGAGGACCCCTCGAACGAACAGGGGATCGAGGGCGCGTTCCGCGACTTCTCCTACGAGATCGACGTACCGAGGGGTGAATCAGGCGATGCGGATGGAGATCTGACCGGAAACCAGTGGGACAAGGAGAACATCGAAGCCTTCGCGGCCCACGAGACGGCGACGGGTTCGGGGACGCGGTTAGGAATCCTCGATACGGGCGTCGACGACAGCCACCCTGACCTCGGCAACGTCGATACCGGCGCGAGCCGGACGTTCGTCGGCTGGGAGGAGTCCGACCACACCGGCGACGTCGGGTCACACGGCACGCACGTTGCGGGGATCGCCGGCGCGAACGGCCGGATTCTGGGAACCGCACCTGACGCGGATCTCGTCTCGCTTCGCGTCTTCGGCGAAACCGGCGGCGCGAACGTCGGCGACAGCTTCCTCGCGCTCGATTACGCCGCGGAACTCGGGCTGGATGCGGTGAACATGAGCATCGGCAGCGCGCCACAACCGCCGGAGAACAACCAGGCTGGCTTCCGGATCGCCCGCCAGCGCGTGATTCGGAGCGTCGTTCAGCGCGGCACGGCGGTCGTGACGAGCGCCGGCAACGCCGATACGAACCTCCAGCAGGGCGGCTGGACGAGCCTCTGGGGCAGCCTGCCGAACTCGATCTCGGTGAGCGCGCTCGGGCCCGACGACGAACGGGCGTTCTACTCGAACTACGGCATGAACGAGATCGACGTGGGCGCGCCCGGTGGCGGCCGCGCCACGCAGGAGGAAACGGAGACGGATGACCTCGTCTTCTCGACTGTTCCCGGCGGCTACGACTGGTTCGCGGGAACCTCGATGGCCGCCCCGCAGGTGACGGGACTGGTAGGGCTCGTCAAAGAGCTCGAACCGGGAATGAACGCGAACCAGGTCCAGAGCACGATCGAACGCCACGCCGAGGGCGGGCCGAGCCAGGAGCTCGGAGCCGGCCGGATCAACGCCCGCGAGACGGTCGAGTCGCTCTAGTCGCTCGCCTCCTTCCACTCGCCGATCCCCGAGGGATCGAGGTGGACGTGAACGTCGCCGACCTCGGGGAGCGCGCGGACGCTCCGGACCAGATCGGTCTCGACCTCGTGGGCATCGAGCAGCGTCAGCGCGCCGTCGACCTCGACGTGCGCCTCGACTTCCAGCACCGTTCCGTCGTAGTAGACCGCGAGATCGTGAACGCCCGCGACCTCGGGGTGGGACCTGAGGGTCGCGAGGATCTCCGCGCGCTTCTCGTCGGACGGCGCGGCCCCCACGAGGTACGTGACGTTCTCGCGGGCGATCTCGACGCCCTGATGGACGACCAGCAGACTCACCAGCCCGCCCGCGATCGGATCGAGGATCGGGAAGCCAAAGAGCACGCCGATAACGCCGACGAGGGCCGCGATGGAGGTGTAGATGTCGTTGAGACAGTCGGTCGCGAGCGCGCCGAGCGCCGTCGAACCCAGCCCCTCGTTGACGTACTCGGTGTAGCGATACACCAGGTACATATCGACGATCGCGAACGCGAGCGCGCCGAACAGGAGGTAGCTGAAGCGGACCTCCGAGCCGTAGACCAGCCCGAGCCCGGATTCGTACAGCAGGTTGAGCCCGAGGAGGACGATCACCGCGCCGACGAAGAGTGCAGTAAGGGGTTCGATTCGCTCGTGCCCGTGGGGGTGGGTCGGATCGGGCTCGTCGAACGACCGTTTGCCCCAGATCAGCACGACGACGCTCGCGATCAGGTCCGCGACCGAGTGGGCGGCGTCGGCCACGAGCGCGACGCTGCCGAAGGCCAGTCCGACGGCCCCCTCGACGACGATCTTCAGCGCGTTCCCGAGGACGTTCACCCACGAGGCACGAACGAACCCGCGCTGACCTTCATCGTCCATCGCCGGAATTAGATTGAGTCGAAACTTAGGGCTTGTTATCGATCCGCCACACCGCGAGCGGTTCTCACGGTCGAGTGGGATCGAAGCGGGTTCAGCAGACTCATCTCTCGCGGGGTCGAACCCGGCGTATGCCGAGCGTAACGGAGACGTACATCGAGAACCGCGAGATGGTCCAGCCGAATCACGCGAACATGCTCGACACCGCCCACGGCGGGAACGTCCTGAAGTGGATGGACGAGGTCGGCGCGATGAGCGCGATGCGCTTTGCCGGCGAGTCCTGTGTCACCGCCCGGATCAACCAGGTCGACTTCGAGCGCCCCGTTCGGGTCGGCGACAGCGCGCTGATCGAGGCCTACGTCTACGCGGCCGGCGAGACGAGCGTCCGCGTGCGCCTGCGGGCCTTCCGCGAGGACCTGCGGACCGGCGAGCGCGAGAAGACCACCGAGTCGTACTTCGTTTACGTGGCGATCGACGAGGGACGACGCCCGACGCCGGTGCCCGAACTGACGGTCGAAAGCGAGCGCGGCGAGCGGCTGCGCGGGGAGGCGCTGGCCGGTGAAAACGGCGGTCGCTGAGACGACCGCCTAGCCCTGCCCCTTCCAGGTGGGGACGTCCATCGCGGCGGTGAGGCGCTTGAACAGCGACTGACCGCGTGCGGGCTGGTCCCCGACCTGATACTCGCTGTCGAGCGTGCCGTCCGAACGGACCGAAAGCAGGGTCAGCTCCGACGTGTTCGCGCGCGCAGCGACGCCCTCCGAGACGACGCCGGCCGTGGTGACGACGATCGGGTGAGCGTCGATCTCGCGGGCGATCGCACAGAACCCCTCGACGCCCTCGTCGACCGGCCGCTCGGCGATGGCGACGACGCGTCGCTCGCCGAGCAGCGGATCCTTCGCGAAGACGTGGACCGGGTAGGTCGTTCCGTCGCCCTCGACGGTCGTGTCGACGCTCACTTCGAACCGGCGCTGCTCGAGCATGTCGGCGGCGGCGGTTCGAGCCTGCTGGTGGCGCTGTGTCCATTCTCGCCCGTCGTCGGTGATGCTGTATCGATACAGCGCCCGCTCGATCGTCTCTTCGGGCGGGAACATGTACAGACAGTCCCGACACCACAGGCGGTGGTCGGGCGAACCGAACAGCTCCCCGCAGTCCTTACACTCGTAGCTGCGGGTTCGGTCGAGCTCCTCGTCGTCGATCGGCACCTCGCAGTCGGGACAGTCGAGACCCCTCCGGCCTTCGAACTCGGACTCGGGGGCCCGATGTCCGCAGGCACTACACTCGGCGACGGTCGTCTCGACCGCGTGAGCCGACTCGCAGGCCGGACACGCCGTCGTGTACTGCATTCCTTGCGTATCACACTCCGGACAGCTGTAGACCTTCGAGACGAACTCCCCCTCCAGGATCCCTCGCGCCCCGAAGCGTTCGAGCACGTCGAGGGCCTCGCCGTCGCGGTCGTCCAACAGCCGCTGGGCCGCCGGATACTCGACTGCGCCACCGGGCCCCGTTTCTGGCGTCAACTCCCCCTCTCCGTCCGAAAGATCGAGCAACACTCGCAGCTCGCCTGGCGAAACCATACGTACCGGGTACGTCCGCGCGGACACGTATGAACCCACGTATCTGTCCGGTATCGCAAAGTGACAGTCCATCCGACATCATCGCTACCGTCCCGCACGGTCGGGCGGTCGGACGATCGATGGAGGGAACAACCGACAGTATAAAAACCGGGGGAAGCAAGGAAGGGTGATGACCGACCGGCAGGTGTCTCCCGAGGCGGACGGCGGGTCGGTCCGCCTCGTGGGCACCGCCCACATCTCGAAAGACAGCGTCGCCGAGGTCGAGGAGACGATCGAGCGCAAGCGGCCCGACGTGGTCGCCGTCGAACTCGACGAGGGGCGCTACCGCCAGCTCAAAGGAGAGCTGCCCGAGGATCTCGATGCCGGCGACCTCCTTCGAGGGAACACCGTCTTTCAGTTTCTGGCGTACTGGATGCTCTCGTACGTTCAGACCCGGCTGGGCGAACGCTTCGACATCGAACCCGGCGCGGACATGCGCGCGGCCGTCGAGACCGCCGAAGCGCTCGGACTGGGCGTCGCGTTGGGCGACCGCGAAATCCAGACCACGATCCAGCGCTTCTGGGCGCGGATGACGCTGCTCGAGAAGCTGAAACTCGTCGGCGGCCTGTTCGTGGGGATGTTCGGCTACGGGACGAACGAAGAGGAGATCGACATGGCCGAACTGACCGACGCCGACGTGGTGACGGCGATGATGGCCGAGTTCCGACGCTTTTCTCCGGGCGGCGCGGAGGCGCTGATCGACGAGCGCGACGCCTACATCGCCCACAAGCTGCTCGCGCTGAAAAACGAGGGCTACGACGTACTGGCGGTGGTCGGCGCGGGCCACCGCGAGGGGATCGAACGCTACCTCGAAGAGCCCGCGAGCCTGCCGCCGATGGAGTCGCTCGTCGGGAAACAGAAAGGACGGCGGTTCTCGATCTACAAGGTCGTCGGCTACCTGATCGCGCTGGCCTTCCTCGTTTTTTTCTTCCTGCTCGTTATGGCCGGCGCACAGAACGACTTTCTCCTTCGCCTGTTCGCGGCGTGGTTCCTCTTCAACGGCGTCTTCGCCTTTTCGATGGCGAAACTCGCGGGCGCACACTGGCCGAGCGCGACCGTCGGCGGCGCGATCGCCTGGATGACGAGCGTCAACCCGCTTCTGGCGCCGGGCTGGTTCGCGGGCTACGTCGAGCTGCGCTATCAGGCGGTCAACGTCACCGACATCGGGCGGCTCAACGACCTGCTGGCCGACGAGGAGCGCCCGCTCCTCGATTTGCTTTCGAGCATGCTCGAGGTCCCCCTGTTCAGGCTGATCGCGGTCGTCGCCGCGACCAACGTCGGCAGCATCGTCGCCACCCTCCTCTTTCCGCTGGTCGTCCTGCCGTGGCTCGCGAGCGACATCGGTGGGGTGGGCGCGATCGGTGACCTGATGGTGGAGGGCGCACGAAACAGCGCAGAACTCGTCTGGAGGACGATCACATGAGCACGACGATCGGTTCGATACGGTTCGGGAGTAGAGAAGTACGGGACCTGCTGATCGCGTGGGTCGCCCTCGGCATCGCGTTCGCCCTGTTTTTCGCGGGCGGAGCGGCAGGCGTCCGTCGCGGGGATTTCCTCACGCTCCTGATCATTAGCATGCTCACCGCGGGCGTGGGCTTCCTGCTGCACGAGATCGCCCACAAGGTCGTCGCGGTGCGCTTCGGCCAGCGAGCGGCGTTCAAGGCCGACTACGGCATGCTGCTGCTCGCGATCCTGAGCGCGACGGCCGGCTTCATCTTCGCCGCGCCCGGCGCGGTGTATCACCGCGGCCGGATCACGAAGCGGGAGAACGGGCTGATCGCGGTCGCCGGGCCGGTGACGAACCTCGTGCTGGCGCTCGCGTTCGCGCCGCTCCTGTTCGTCCCGGTCGACTTTATCGCCCGCCTCGGACTCTACGGCGTCGGGATCAACCTCCTGCTGGCGGCGTTCAACATGATCCCCTTCGGCCCGCTCGACGGTAAGACGGTGCTCGCCTGGAGCAAGCCGGCCTTCCTGCTGACGTTCGCGGTCAGCGTCGGGCTCGCCGTCGGTGCGGCCGTGTTCTTCCTCTTCTGATCGGGGGCGGCCCGGTCGCTGCGAGCGCGATCCGTCCGACGGTCGAACCGCTCGGGGAGGCAGTCGAGTCCCGACGGGAGCCGGTACCGATTTGTGGTGTCAGCCGAGGGGTACTGTATGAACGTCGAGGAGTGGGGTCGGTGAGCGCAACGGAATCGGTTTCGCGACCGGAGGCGACAGCGTGAGCGACGCGGACCTCGCGCTTCAGCGCGCGTTACAGTCGATGGACGACTACGACTTCGAGCACTTCGTCGCGGACCTCTGGGAGCGGATGGGCTGGAGTACCGAGGTCTCGACGCAGTCGGCCGACAGGGGGATCGACGTGGTCGCGACCCGGAACTCGCCTTACGAGGAGAAGGCGCTGATCCAGGCGAAACGATACGGGCCGAACACCACGGTGGGAAGCCCGGCCATCCAGCAGTACGCGAGCCTGAAACACCAGCGCCACGGGGTCGATAAGGTGCTGGTCGTCACCACGAACGGGTTCTCGGGCCAGGCCGAGGAGCTCGCCCACCAGCTCAACGTCAAGCTGATCGACGGGGAGGGTCTGGTGGGGCTGGTCGAGGACCTCGAGGCCGCCGACCTCGTCGAGCGATACGTTCCGGCGATCGCCAAACCGGAACCCGAGGCGCCCGAACCGGCGGGAACCGAACCGAGCGACGCGTCGATCGGAGACGCTCCTGCAGCCGGAACGGGGACGACCGCGGAGGTGAAGTCCGGAGACGTGACCGGTCGGAGCGCCGGCTCGTGGGACGAGGAGCTCGCCGGACGCGAGAATCGGGGTCGGCTCACGAGACACCTGCCCGCCGAGCGCTGGAAGTGGGTCGCGGGCGCGACCGGCATGTGGGCGTTGGGGATCGCGCTCGCGGGCACGGACCTCGGGTTCGTGATGTTTCTGGCGTGGGTCGCGCTCCCGTATGCGATCCTCAAGGACGGACAGTGGACGCGATGGCGGCGGTGGTACGCCGTCGCCGCGGTGGTGCTCGTCACGTTCGCCGTGTTCGTCGGGCTGTGGTACCTGCTGATGCGCTGGCGGGCGGTCGGCTTCGAGTCCCTCGACGGGGAAACGGGGAGCGACGAGCCGACGCCGGAGCCGCATCGAGCGAGGGCGACCCCGGCTGCTGACGCCGACTCGGCGACGCGCGACTACGCGGACCGCTACGACCACTACACCGAGGCGGTCGACGATGTAGAGAAACTGAAACGCGAGGGCAGACACGACGAAGCCGAAGCGCTCCTGTGGTGGTGTATCGAGGCCGCCGAACGGCAAGCCCACGAGCAGGGCTACGAGACGGTGCCGCCGTGGTACTACGAGCACCTCGCGATCGTCTACCGGAAGGACGGGCGGTACGAAGACGAGGTAGGGGTGTTGGAACGGTACGTCGAACGCGGCGGAAAGAAAGAGCGGCTGCTCGATCGACTGGATCGGGCACGGGAGCTCGCTCGGTAGATCACTCGATCGCGACGCGTCTCCCCTTCGCCCGCTCGGCGAGGCGCTCGACGCGCTCGTCGGTCGGCGGGTGCGTCGAGAGCACGCGTTCGAGCGGATGCTCCTCGGGCTCGACCGGGATCCGGAACGGGCCGACCCGCGGCTGGGCGGCGCGTTCGATCCGCCGGAGCGCCCGCGCGAGCGCGAGCGGGTCGCCGGTCACCTCGGCGGCCCGGTCGGCGGCGGCGAACTCCCGGCGTCTCGTCCGGGCCCGGACGAGCGCCGTCGCCAGGAACAGCGCGAGCCCGACGCCCGAAGCCGGAGTGCGGCGTTGTCTCGCCGACCGGTGATCAGCGCCAGTCCGTAGCCGACCCCCGTGAGCGCGAGGGCGACCGGCGCGGTGACGACCAGCGCCACGCCCAGCAGGGTCTGGATCGTGGCCGAGGCCAGCGCCCGAACGAGCCCGTCGTCGCTCTCGAGATGCGCGAGTTCGTGGGCGACGATCGCGGTCAGCTCATCGGGATCGAGCAGTCCGAACAGTCCGACGTCGAACACCAGCGCGCCCCGCCGGGCGCTGCCCATCGCGAGGGCGTTGGGCGCGCCGAGCGACGCGACGAACAGACCGGGTCGCGTGACGTCCATCCGCCCGGACAGCGCGTCGACCCGGCGGTGGAGTCGGGGGGCCTGCTCGCGGACGAGCGGTCGGGCGTCGAGGCTCCGGAGCAGTCCGGCACTGGCAAAGCGGTAGCTCAGGTAGCCCGACAGCAGGGTGCCAGCGAGCAGCGCCGCGAGCAGGGTCAGGGGGTCGAGCCCGCCGACGATCGCGAGCAGTCCGCGGTAGAGCAGGTAGGCGGCCCCGAGGTAGCCCGCCAGTACGAAGAAACCGAGCAGGGCGGCGAGCGTCCCTCGTTCCATACCTCGGGGGAGGAGATCGCTGGACAAACGCCTGTCGGGGCCCGAAACGGTGGGCTTTTGCCCGCGGCACGCGCGCCCTCGCCCATGACCGAGGACGAGGAGGGACTCACCTATTCGGCGGCAGGCGTGGACATCGCCGACAGCGAGGCGGCGACCGCGGCGCTGGTCTCGGCGGTCGGGGGCGGCGGTGCGGCAAGCACGGAGAGCGATTACGCGGGGCTGCTCGACATCGGGGACCGGTACCTGGCGCTCGCGACCGACGGCGTCGGTACGAAGCTGCTGGTCGCCGAAGCGCTCGGCGATCACTCGACGATCGGGATCGACTGCATCGCGATGAACGCGAACGACCTGGTCGCCGCGGGCGTCGAACCGGTCGCGTTCGTCGACTACCTCGCTGTCGAGGAGCCCGACGAGGGCGTGGCAAAGGAGATCGGAACGGGACTCGCCGCGGGAGCCCAGACGGCGGGGGTCGCGCTCGTCGGCGGCGAGACCGCGGTGATGCCCGAGGTCGTCCGCGGATTGGATCTGGCGGGTACCTGTGCGGGACTCGCCCCCAAAGGGGCGGTCTTCGAGGGGCGTGCCGAGGCGGGCGATACGCTCGTCGGGTGGCGCTCCTCGGGGATCCACTCGAACGGGCTGACGCTGGCCCGCGAGGCCGCGACCCGCGCGGGCGGATACGACGATCCGTACCCGCACGAGGGCTACGAGACGGTCGGCGAGGCGCTGTCGGAACCCACGCGGATCTACACCGACCTCTTGGGGCCGATGCGCGAGGCGGGAGTCCGCGGGGCGGCCCACATCACCGGCGGCGGGTGGAGCAACCTCGGCCGGCTGGGCGAGTTCGCCTACGTCATCGACGAGCCCCTCCCGGTCCAGCCGGTCTTCGAGTTCGTTCAGCAGGCGGGCGACGTGAACGACGCGGAGATGCACCGAACGTTCAACATGGGGACGGGGTTCGTCGCGGCGCTCGAAGACGAGAAGCGTGCGAACGCGCTCGCGACGGAAACCGACGGCAGGGTGATCGGCCGGGTCGAAGCGGGCGAGGGGATCGAGATCCGCGGGCTGTCGCTCTAGAAGACCGATCGATCGTCCGCGGATTCGACCTCTTCGTTGAGGATCGCGACGAGGTTCGCGTACGGGACGAACGCGATGAGCTCGTCGTCCTCGGTGTAGAGTTCGACGCCGTTGTCGGTCTGCTCGTAGCTCGCACAGTCGAAATCGCCCTCCGGAAGGATCGCGCGGAACATAGCTGCGATACGTTCGCCACGTACTTCAACCTACCAGCGGCCACAGCGCGCCGAGAGTCGACAGCGGCCCGGCGGGCGGGAGGCGGTGGCTGACCGGCTCGGCTCCACCGTCTCGGTATTTTTCTCTCCAGGCGCGGTGTGCCGGGTCCCTAGCAGGAGCAAGCTCCCGCGGTCCGTGAAGAGAGCGGTGCGCTTTGCGCACCCGAGCGGTAACAAGCTGCGTTCAGAACCCGAAGACCGGAACGAACCGGAAGACGAGATACGCCCCGACGGTCGCGAGCACGGGGACGAAATTCTGGAGGAGGATGACGCGGGCGGTCGTTCCCGGGTCGAACAGATCCGACGTCCGGGGCAGGTCCTCGGGACGCTCGTCGCCGATCGGGGGCAGCTGCTCGCCCTCGGTGTCGGCCGCGAGCGCACCGACCGAAACACGTCCCTCGCCGGCGACGGTCTCGGAAGCGGTCGCCGTGCGTGTCGCCCGCCCCCAGCCCAGTCCGATGATGCTCATGGTGGCGACGACGACGAAGCTCGCCGGGATCCCCGCGGCCGAGAGCAGCGTGATGATCGTCGCGCTGACGACGGCAACGACGACCGCCGCGGTCAGCGGGAGGTCCGTGATGTCGTTGCCGAGCGTCTCGAGGGTTCGGCGGGCGATCGTGAACGCGCCGACCCCGGTCGCTGCGGCCGCAAGGACGATCGCGGGATTCATCGCCAGCTCGCCGCTGCCGACGAGCGGCGCAACCGCGTTGGCGACGTTGCTCGCGCCGGAGCTGAAGGCCATGTAACAGCCGATGGCGATGAGGACTGCCGTGCCGACGACCTCCCTTCGGCTCGTCGACTCGCCACTGGTGAGTCGGGGGATCGAGCCGGATCGATCGAGGACGAACGTTGGCTCCTCGGTCCTAGGTAGTGCGATCCACTGGTTGATGTACGAGTAGAAGTACCGCCCGATCACCCCGCTGATCCAGAAGGCGATCACCGGTGCGACGATCCACCACGAGACGATCACCCCCATCGTCTCCCAGTCGAGTTGGCCGGTCGCGATGCCGAGTCCCGCGATCGAGCCGACGGCGCTCATCGAGGTCGAGGCGGGGACCCCGAAAATGTTACCCACGAACAGCGCCCCACCGATGAAAAAGAGGACCGTAATAGAGACCTCGAGTGTGAACAGCGAGCTTGGAACGATCTCGCCACCGAGAGTGTCGACGACCTCGCGACCGATCGTCCAGCCGCCGACGAAAAAAAAGACAGTCATCAGCGCCGCCGCGCCCACCTTCGTGATCGCGTTCGCACCGACCGCCGGACCGAACGCGGGGCCGGTCGTCGCGCCACCGATGTTGTAACCGACGAACGCCGCAACGATAATACCGATGATCAGAAGAACCTCGCTCATAGACTATGTGAGGGGGGCAGGTCGGATAAAGCGTGTCATCCGCGTCAAGGCCGTCTCAGAGTTCGAGCCGTTGGACGAGCTCGTTCTCGCTTCGGGTGTTGATCGCGACGATTCGGATGAACTCCTCTAAGCCCGAGTCGTCGAGTTTGGCCTTCAGCAGGCTGTCGACCTGGTAGACGCCCGCCGCGTCGGTCATCTCGATCTCGACGTGGACCGGCACCGCCTCGCCCTCCTGTAAGGAGACGCGCTGGATCGCCTGGCTCGAGACGGTGTTGATTCCCCGGCCGCCCCGTTCGTAGGGGTTTCGCGAGCGTCCACGCTCCATGTCGAGGCCGTCACAGACCCGGATGACGCCCGCCTCGCGTGTCAGCGGGATCTCCTCGGTGTGGTGACAGAGGATCGCGTGGAGGACTTCGCCCTTTACTCGTACCCGCTCCGGGACGTCGTAGAACTCCGGGAGGATCCGATCGAGGACGTCCGAGGCGAGCGGGATCGAGTAGTAGGCGTGATCCGAACGGTGGACGACGTGACCGATGTCGTGGAGCTTCGCCGCCAGCGCGATGATCACCGCCTCGTCGGCCTCCGCTAAGCCCTGATCGCTCGCGCCGTTGAACTCGACGCCGCCGCGTTTCAACAGGTCGTACAGACAGAGCGCGCGGTTCGAGACGATCTCGATGTGTTTCTTTCCGTGGTCGTTGTAGCGCATCCGGGTGACCGGGTTGACGTTCTGGGCGTCGAGATACGCCTCGATCTCGGCGTCGTCTTCGATATACGAGAGCACCTCGTTGACCCGCTCGTCGGGGAACGCGTGCTCGGCGTCGGGGTCGTACCTGCGATTGCCGGTCGTCTCGGCCATACCCCCGATCCGTCCGCGAGGCAGAAAAACCCCCCTTAGGCGTCGCTCGCGGCCTCGGCGAGGTCGTCGTAGTCGGGCTCCGCGCCGGGGTCGTCGCTCACCCACGCGTAGGTGATCTCGCCATCGGCATCGAGGACGAAGACGGCGCGTTTCGCGACGCCGCGATAGCCCATCTCCTCGAAGTCCATCGAGACATCGTAGGCCTCGATGATCTCCTTGTTCGTGTCGCTTATCAGACCGAACTCCAGCCCCTCCTGCTCGCGGAACTCGTTGAGCGCGAAGGGCGTGTCGACGCTCACCCCGTACAGCGTCGCGCCGCTTTCCTCGAAGCGATCGAGGTCGCCCTGCAGGGCGTTCATCTCCGAAGTGCAGACGCTCGTAAAGGCTCCGGGAAAGAAGGCGAGCACGACGGGAGCCTCAAGGTGCTCCGAGAGCGTGAACGGCTCGACGTCGCCGTTCGCGAGCGGTGCGGTGAAGTCGGGTGCGGAGTCGCCTCCCTCTACCATACGATCGGCTACACTCGGCCCCGCGAAGAGCCTTCGGGTTCGTCCGGATCGAACCACGAGGAGTCCACGCGAACCGGCTCGGGACCGTACGCGAACAGCTCCGCCGCGTGTCTCGCCGCGGGCGTTCGCGGCGCGAGCGAGAACAGCGCCCGCAGCGCGGGTCGCCGGACGGGCCGCGGGACGCGCCCGCCGTACAGGATCAGCCAGGTCAGCAGTCGCTCGGCCCGGCGCTGTGCCCGCACCACCTCCTCGACGGCGGGACGGCGGTGCGTCTCGTAGCGCGCGAGCGCACCGGCCGGTAACGGCCCGCCGCCGGGATCGAACGCGAGCGCGCGGGCGATCGTCCCGTGGGCGGCGACGGCGTCGGCCATCGCCAGCGCGTTCCCCTGCCCGCCGATCGGCGAGGCGACGTGGGCCGCGTCGCCGAGCAAGAGGAGTCCGTCCTCGACCCAGCGCGCGCTCACGCCGGGCTCGATCCGCAGCAGGCTACAGTCGGCGAAACTCCGCAGCGCGCGGTCGAGCACGCCCCCGAGACCGGGATCGACGGTACGGATTCGCTCGCGAAACGCCTCGATCCCCGCCTCGCGCAGGTCGTCGTAGCTCCCCCGCGGAACGAACCAGCCGGCCTGTGCCTCCCCGCCGCCCAGCCCGAAGTAAAGCAGCAAGCCGGCGTCGTCGTAGCGCGCCTGTGCGACCTCGCCGACCGCGTCGGCTGGCAGTTTGAACCAGACGAGCTCGAGCTTCGAGTCCAGCAGACCGGGGTCGATCCCCGCCGCGCTTCTGACGGTGGAGTACCGGCCGTCGGCCCCGACGACCAGCCGCGAGCGGATCCGCACCGCCTCGCCCGTCCGACGGTTGGTCGCGAGCACGCCCGCGACGCGCCCACCCTCGTAGGGCAGATCCCGGGCGGGCAGCCGGTCGTGGTACTCGAAGCACTCGTACGCCGCGGCGCGCTCGACGAGCAGTCCGAGCAGCGGTGGCTGTTCCATCAACAGCGCGTACTCGTACGCGCCCCCGAGCGCCTCGAAGTCGGTCGCCGGATAGGGTCTGCCGTAGACCACCACCTCCGGGCGCGAAACCCGTTCGTGGGGGAGTTCGAGAACGCTCTCTAAGAGTCCACACTGGGCGAAGATATCGAGCGTCCGAGGCTGGAACAGGTAGCCGCGAAACTCCCGGTCGAGCGTCGCGTGGCGCTCGATCAGGATCGTCTCGACGCCACTCCAGGCGAGCAGATAGGAGAGCAGACAGCCGCCCGGTCCGGCCCCGACGACCACCGCCTCGGTTTCGACCTCCGCATCCATGTCGTTTGATAACTCTGCGCAAGGAGATGAATCCGCCGGCGCTATCGAGCCGTCGCTCCTGGCGGCTCGCCCGCCAACCGATCGCGGTCGTGCGGGGCCTCGAAGTCGAGGTCGGGCCCGCGCGCGACGATCCGGGAGGGCGTCACGTCCGGGTGGGTCGTGTAGTAGTGTTCCTTGATGTGGTCCATGTTCACCGTCTCGGCGACGCCGGTCGTCTGATACAGATCGCGCAGATACGGCCAGAGGTGCTCGTACTCGTGGATCTGCATCACGTTACACATGAAGTGGGTGTGGTAGACCTGATCGAATCGTATGAGAGTGGTGAACATGCAGACGTCGGCCTCGGTCAGCCGGTCGCCCGCGAGATACCGCCGGTCTGCCAGCACCGAGTCCCACCGACCCAGCGCCGAAAAGAGGTCGTCGATGGCCTCGTCGTAGGCCGCCTGCGAGCGCGCGAAGCCGGCGCGGTAGACGCCGTTGTTGATCGGCTCGTAGATCGCCTCGATGATCTCCTCGACCTCCTCGCGATAGCCCTCGGGAAAGAGGTCGACGTCTCGGGTCGCGAACTCGCCGAACTCCGTATCGAGCATCCGGAGGATCTCCTTGGACTCGTTGTTGACGATGGTGCCCTCCTCGGTGTCCCAGAGGACGGGCAC
>JAWARX010000015.1:0-15827 GCA_038893155.1 Halalkalicoccus sp. | reverse complement strand
TCCAGCCACGATCGGCGACCAGGTCCTCGCTCCCGGTCGCGCGCGCCTCGGGATCCGCCTGACGGATCACGTCGTGGACGTCGAGTCCCTCGGGCGGATCGGTCACCGCGATCGCGAGCGCGTCCTCGCCCGCCTCACGAACCTTCCTCGAATCGTCGTAGACACCCTCGGCCCGCAGCGCGGCGATCGCCTCGTCTCCCTTCTCTTTCGGGACGATCGCCGCGAGCGGGGCGGCGTCGTTCGCGCTCACGGTCCCTCTCCGAGTGCGTCCTCGGGGAGGGCGTGCAGCCCGACCCGGCTTTTCAACACCGGGACCGTCTCCGATCCGGTATCGAGAAAGTCTGGTCTGGGGATGGTCTTGGACTCGTACGTCTCGGGATCGAGCACCTGCACCGCCCGGTCGTCCTCGACGCTCACGAGCGTGGTTTGCCGGGCGTCCTCGATCCGCCCGAGCCGTCGGGCGTCGGGCGAATCGCCCGCTTCGAAGCCCGACTCGTAGCGCTCGCCCGTCGCGAGCCGCCGACCCTTGACGGTGCCCCGCGCGCTGCGGACGAGCACCGGCCCGTCGCCATCCTCGGGATCGATGATATCTCCTTTCGTAAACGGCGGCAGGCGCACGGCGTAGGTCACCCTGTAGACCTCGTTGCCGTCCTCGTCCTCGGTGACGAGCGTCTCCGATCCCTCGAAGCTCCCGCCGAAGCGGTTCACCAGTCGCTGGGAGATCTTCTTGCCGATGTTCGTCGTCGAGACCTTCACGTCGACGCCGTCTTCTATCTCGTCGATCTCGGTGACGAAGGCGTCCCTGTCCCCGGTTGCCTCCATCTCCTCGACCACCGTGTGCGAGATCTCCTTCGCGGCCTCGCGCTCTTCTTTCGTCGGCGTTCGATCCGTCGCTCGCAACTGGACGACGCTCGCGTAGTAGCTGCCCGCGATCCGGCCACAGCGCGTGCAGGTCTCCCGCGATATCGTCACCGGGACCGTCACCTGCTCTTCGACTACCTCCTCGCGGACCACGCCCGTAAAGAGACAGTGCATCCGGATCGTGTTCTGGTCCACCTGTTCGGGTTCGACCTGCCAGGCGACCTCTTCTGCGTCGAGATGCACGCCGAGCGACTCGCTGACGGCGTCGATCGCCACGTCGGTGTAGTCCTCCGCGCCGACGTCGATCCAGCGGTTCCCGCGGTGGACGGCCCCGCAGCGCGCACACACCCGGATCGTCAGCTTCTCGGGTGCCGAGACGAGCTCGAAGTCCTCGAAGTAGCAGGCGTCACAGAGCCCCGTCTCGCGGGCGGCGGGTGCACCCGGCAGCTCCGGGCGGTCGCCGCCCTCGACGGGGTCGCCACAGCGAGGACAGAAGGCGGATCGGCTCATACTGGGTATACCTACTTGAATCGGTTAAGCGTCGCGCTACTCGACCAGTTCTACGGAAACGTCCTCGTCTGCGCCCTCGCGCCAGGAGTGGTCGGGCTCCCAGCCGAGAGTCTCGCGGGCTTTCGCCGTCGAGAACGCGGCCTGCTGACCCGTGAGAGCACAATCCTCGGGAAGCTCTCCGAAGAACTCCTCGATCGCCTCTTCCGTCGGGCGGTCGAGGTAGTTCTCCGCTGCGACCGCGAGAAACGCCTCGTGGCCTTCGAAGTCGGTTTCGAGTGCTGCCGAGACGATCCCCGCCACGTCCCGCGCGTCGACGTACGACCAGAAGTTGCCCGCGCCGTCAGCGAGATCTCGCCCTTCCCGACAGTAGTACTGTCCGGGTTCCTGGATCCACGAGGGGCGGATCGACGCGACGGGCACGCCGTACCGACGCGCGACCATCCGCCCGATCTCCTCGCCGACGACCTTCGAGGTCCCGTAGGGATCCTCCGGGCGCAGAGGGTGTTCCTCGGTGATCGGCAAGGAGTCGGGAAGGGATTTCTCGCGGGCGAACGGGAAGCCGTAGGTGCTCTCGCTGGAGGCCCAGACGATCTTCGCCCCTGCTCTCCCGGCGGCGGTGAGCGCGTGATACGTGCTCATCGCGTTCGTCTCGAACACTCTCCCGCCGGGATGGCGCGTCGGCGACGGATACGCGGCGAAGTGAACGACCGCGTCGGGATCGAACTCGCTCACGAGATCCAGCGCCTCGGCACGCTCGGTCAGGTCCGCCTCGCGGAACTCGATTGCTCTTTTCCCGCGGGCCTGCCAACCCGGATGCGAGAGATCGACGCAGATCACCCGCCACCCCTCGCGAGCCAGCCGATCGACGACCCACCGTCCAGCGCGACCCAGTCCGCCGGTGACGACCGCGGTGCTCATCGCCCCTCCTCGAAACATTCGCGGACTTCGTCCGGACCGTCCGCGTGGCTCAGTGCGACCAGCAGCTTCAGTCGGGCTTTGTGCGGGCGCAGGTCGCC
Organism: Halalkalicoccus sp.; assembly: GCA_038893155.1. Classification (GTDB taxonomy): domain Archaea; phylum Halobacteriota; class Halobacteria; order Halobacteriales; family Halalkalicoccaceae; genus Halalkalicoccus. The sequence goes on along the minus strand of JAWARX010000015.1, from coordinate 13,440 downwards.
CGCGAAGATCGCGCCGTGGCGTTCGAGCGTCGCCCCGCCGCCGGGCGTACCGTAGACGCCCGCCGTGGCACCCGCGTGACACCGCGAGGCGACCACGACCGGTATCCCCCGGTCCACCACGCCCGCGATCGCGTCGCCCAGCTCCCGCGTGGTGTTCCCGAGTCCGGTCGCCGACAGCACGATCCCGTCCGCGCCAGCTTCGAGCGCCCGCTCCACCGGTCCGGCCCCGACGCCCAGCCCGGAGTTGACGATCTCGACCGACGCCGAAAGGCCCTCGATCGGGACCGTCGGGCTCCGGCTGCCCGGCTCGCGGTGAACCCGGACCGACTCGCGTGTCAGCGCCGCGACCGGCCCCGTCCCCGGCGACTCGAACGCCTCCAGTTTGCTCGTGTGGGCTTTCGTCGCGTCGCGTGCGGCGTGGACCTCCTCGTCGAACGCGATATACACGCCGTCCGCGAAGCGTTCGTCCGCGGCGGTTCGCACCGCAGCGAGGAGGTTAGCGGGGCCGTCGGCGCTCACCTCGTCGGCGGGGCGCTGCGCGCCGGTAAAGATCACCGGGGCGTCGTACTCGCCCACCAGATCGAGCAGGTAGGCCGACTCCTCCATCGTATCCGTGCCGTGGGTGACGACCACGCCGTCGGCCTCCCTGGCGACTTCCCGTGTCCGTTCCACGAGGTCGAACGCGTCCTCGAACGTCAGCTCGAAGCTCGGCCGATGGGCGACCTCCTCCGATCGGATCTCGGCGTAGCTCTCTAAGTCGGGCACCGCCTCGACCAGCGCTGCGCCGGATTCGGTCGGCTCGGCTCCCTCCTCCCCGCTCGTGCTGGCGATGGTCCCGCCCGTCGCCAGCACGCTGACTGTCGGTGGCATACTCCGAGTACCGGAAGACAAAGGATGAGTGTTCGGTTAGACGAACTCGCCCTCGCTCTCGTATCTCGCGGGGTCCTCCCGGAACTTCTCGGCGACGGTCTCCAGAGTAACGAACTCCACGCCGTCGTGGCCCCCCATGTACTCGATGAACTCCTCCAGTAATGGAATCATCTGCGGGCGACCGTGGACGTCCGGGTGGATCGTGAACGTGTAGACACCCGCTCCGCGGCGCTCGTAGAGGTAGTCGAAGTGCGCCTTGTACAGCTCCTCGTACACCATCTTCGGGCTGGTGTAGCCGTAGTTGTAGTTCGGCTGTTTCATGAAGAGCATCGGCGGCACGTCGTCGCGGTACCACGAGATGGGAATTTCCACTACCTCGGTTTCCTCGCCGTACTCGTAGGGCGACATCCACGTCTCTGCGGGTTCGTCGTAGTCGATCGACTCCCAGCTGTCGCCGATGCGCATGAAAAGCGGCTCGAAGTCGCTCTCCATCAAGCTGCTGTCGTACGAAAAGCCGTACTCCTCGACGAGCTCGGCCGTGTTCTCGCTGAACTCCCACCAGCTCGCGCGGTGGCCGACCGGGCGCTCGCCGGTGAGGTCCTCGACCAGCTCGATCGACTTCTCGAGGATGGTCTTTTCCTGCTCGCGCGTGAGGTCAGTCGGGTTCTCGTGGGTGTAGCCGTGGACGCCGATCTCGTGGCCGGCGTCCGCGACGGCCCCGACCTCCTCGGGGAACGTCTCGATGGTGTGGCCGGGAATATACCAGCTAGTATCGATCCCGGCGTTCTCGAAGACCTGCAGCATGCGCGGGATTCCCTCCGTGCCGGCGAGCAGTCCCCTCGTCAGATCCGACGGCGAGTCGTGTGCGCTGTAGGTGCCGAGCCACCCCGCGACGCAGTCCACGTCGATGCCGATCGCCACGTCGATGTCTCCCATGATGTTCCTCCGTGCGACTGTTCAACCCACGATCACAAAGCCTTACGGGCTGGCGCTATCGCGCGCGAAATACTCAACGCTTTAGATGTTCGGGGCCGTACCTCGGGTATATGCAGTGGCAAACCGACTGGGGCCTGCGCGGCCGGATGGTCTTTACGGGCTTCCTGCTGTTCGCCCTCTACATCGTGTTCGCCGGGCTCCTTGTGGCGTACTTCGGGAACATCGTCCCGATGCTGATCATGCTCGGCGGGTTCTCGCTGGTGCAGTACTACTTCAGCGACACGCTCGCGCTGAAAAGCATGGGCGCACGGAAAGTCAGCGAGGACGAGTACCCACAGCTCCACGATACGATCACCCGGCTCTCGCGGCAGGCCGACCTCCCCAAGCCGACGGTCGCGGTGACCGACTCGCGGGTGCCGAACGCCTTCGCGGCCGGGCGCAACCAGAAGAACGCCACCGTCTGCGTGACGACGGGGATCCTACAGGCGCTCGACGAGGAGGAGCTCGAAGGGGTGCTGGCTCACGAGCTGGCCCACATCAAGAACCGCGACGTGATGGTGATGACCATCGCCTCCTTTCTCTCGACGCTCGCCTTCATCGTCGTACGCTGGGGCTGGCTGCTCGGCGGCGGCGGCGACGCGCGCAACCAGGCGCCCGTCTGGGTGGCGATCCTCGTCTCGCTCGTGGTCTGGGTGGTCAGCTTCCTGCTGATCCGTGCGCTCTCGCGGTACCGCGAGTACAGCGCGGACCGCGGGGCGGCGATGATCACCGGCAAGCCAAGCGCGCTCGCGAGCGCCCTGATGACCATCTCGGGGCGGATGGACAGGGTGCCCAAAGAGGACATGCGCGAGCAGGCCGAGATGAACGCGTTTTTCATCATCCCGATCAGATCCGGTTTCATCGGCAAGATCGCGAGCACCCACCCGCCGACCGAGCGTCGGATCGAGAAACTGCGCGAGCTCGAACGCGAACTCGAAACGGCCTGAACGGATTGTAAGGCCTTTGTTTTCTCGCTCCGTTCGGTGAGTCATGGGCTTTATGGACACCGTCCGCGCGATCTTCGGCAGCAGCGCGGAGCACGACGCCACCCGCGAGGCCGACCCCGAGGACCTCTTCGGGATGAGCACGGCCTACATGACGATGGAGGCCGATCTGGGCTTTCCCAACGAAGGATCGGCCGCGCTCTGTTTTTCGAGCGTCGACAGCACGGACTTCGAGGACACCCTCCGGGAGGTCCGGGACATCCTCGAGGCCGGCGAGGCCGAAACCGGCACGAGCGCCTCGATTCGCATGGACCAGCAGGGCTATCACTGGGTCGTCCTCACCGACAGCGATCCGGAGGATCTGGTGACGAGCATTCACTTCGCCGCCGACACGTTCATCGAGCGGGGCTACGGCTCGCGGCTGCTCGCGGCGCTGTTTACTTTCCGGAAGGACTCGCAGTACGTCTACTGGGTCTACTCTTTCCGTCGCGGCGCGTACTACCCCTTCGCGCCCACGCGAGGGCGCGAGCGCGACCAGTCGGTCGAGTTCAAACTCCAGAGCGTTCTGGATGGCGAACTCGGCGTCGAAGAGGACACCGCCTACTGGTACCCCATGTGGCCCGAATCACCCGAGAAGCATCCCTGGGACTGACTGATAAACGTTCGGTCCCCTCTGATTCGATCGCGCTTTCGTCCGCCATTTTCACTTTCGCTTTCCTGTTAACGAGCGTTTATACGGGTCCGAGAACAAAGGCGGGGTATGGCAGCAGAAGCAGACCTCGAAGACCTCCCGGGTGTCGGTCCCGCAACCGCCGAAAAGCTTCTCGATAACGGCTACGATTCGTACACGAGCCTCGCGGTCGCCAGCCCCGCCGAACTCTCGAACACGGCGGACGTCGGGGAGTCGAGCGCCGGCGACATCATCCGCGCCGCCCGAAAGGCCGCCGACGTCGGCGGGTTCGAGACCGGGTCCGCAGTACTGGAACGGCGCGAACGGATCGGGAAGCTCTCGTGGCTGGTCCCCGAGATCGACGAGATGCTCGGCGGCGGCGTCGAGACCCAGTCGATCACGGAGGTGTACGGCGAGTTCGGTGCCGGGAAATCACAGGTCACCCACCAGCTCGCGGTCAACGTTCAGCTGCCTCGCGAGCAGGGCGGGCTGGAAGGCAGCACGATCTTCATCGATTCGGAGGACACCTTCCGACCCGAGCGGATCGACGACATGGTCCGCGGGCTCGACGACGAGATCATCGACGCGACGCTCGCTCACCGCGAGATCGAGGGCAGCGCTGGAGACGAGGCGGCGGTCGACGCGCTCGTCGAGAACGTGCTCGATAAGATCCACGTCGCGAAGGCGTTCAACTCCAACCACCAGATGCTGCTCGCCGAGAAGGCAAAGGAGCTCGCCGGCGAGCACGAGGAGGGCGAGTGGCCGGTTCGGCTGGTCTGTGTCGACTCGCTGACCGCACACTTCCGCGCCGAGTACGTCGGCCGCGGTCAGCTCGCAGAGCGCCAGCAGAAGCTCAACAAACACCTCCACGACCTCTCGCGGATCGCCGACCTCTACAACACCGCGATCCTCGTCACCAACCAGGTCGCCTCGAACCCGGATTCCTTCTTCGGCGACCCCACCCAGCCCATCGGCGGGAACATCCTCGGGCACAAGTCCACGTTCCGGATGTACCTCCGCAAGTCGAAGGGCAACAAGCGGATCGTCCGACTGGTGGACGCGCCGAACCTCGCGGACGGCGAGTCGGTCATGCGCGTCGAGGGAGCGGGCCTGAAACCCGAGTAACCGGCGCCGAACGACCCCCGATTTCTTCGCGCCGGATCGTGCCGAACGGTTACACACACCACGATATCACCGGCCGCCCATACCCCGCGCATGAGCGACGCAGACCGATCGTCCGAGAGCCACGCTCACCACGACCACGATCACGGCGTCGAGGGACCGGGCTACGCGACGCCCCAGGCCGCGATCGAGGAGTCAGAACCCGAGGAGATCGCCTACGTCATGGGGTTGTACGTCGGCACCGACGTCGAGGCCCCGGCCTTCGTCGGGGTCGTCGGCGTGGGTCCCGACTCCGAGAGTTACGCCGAGATCGTAGAGCGCGTCGAGATGCCGAATCACGGCGACGAGCTCCATCACTTCGGGTGGAACGCCTGTTCCTCGTCGTGTCACGTCGAGGGACTCGAACGCCGCCACCTCGTGGTCCCGGGCCAGCGCTCCTCGCGGATCCACGTCGTCGACACGAAAGACCGGCGAAACCCGGAGATCGTGACGGTGATCGAACCCGAGGAGGTCTTCGAGTACGATCTTTCCGCGCCGCATACGGTCCACTGTATTCCGGACGGTCAGATCGTCATCAGCATGGTCGGGGACGCCGACGGCGAACTCCCCGGGGGCTTTCTCGAACTGAACGAGGACTTCGAGATCGACGGCCGGTGGGATCCGCCCGGCGAGATCGAGATGAACTACGACTACTGGTACCAGCCCAGACACAACGTGATGGTCTCCAGTGAGTGGGCCGCCCCGACGACCTACTACCCGGGGTTCGACCTCGAGGACGTCGAGGCCGGGAAGTACGGCCGGAAACTCCACTTCTGGAACTGGGAGGAGGGCTTCGTCGAGCAGACGATCGACCTGGGCGAGGAGGGCCAGATTCCCCTCGAGGTTCGCTTCCTCCACAGCCCCGAGGCCCTTCATGGGTATGTCGGCGCGGCGCTGTCCTCGAACGTGTTTCACTTCTCGAAGGCCGAGGGGGAGTGGCGCGCCGAGAAGGTCATCGACATCGAGTCGCGCGAGCACGAGGGCTGGGACTTTCCGGTACCGGGACTGGTCACCGATCTGTTGATCTCGATGGACGATCGGTACCTCTTTTTCTCGAACTGGCTGCACGGGGACGTGCGGATGTACGACGTCTCGGATCCCGCGAACCCCCGATTCGTCGACCGGATCTGGGCCGGCGGCTACTTCGGCGATCCCGCGCCGGTTCAGAATCGCGAACTCGCGGGCGGCCCGCAGATGCTCCAGTTGAGCCTCGACGGCGAGCGGCTCTACTGGACGACCTCGCTGTTTTCGAGCTGGGACAACCAGTTCTTCCCGGCGGAGGGCGAGCGCGGGTCGGTGATGCTGAAAGCGGACGTCGACCCCCGGAAGGGGACGATGAGTCTCGACGAGGACTTTCTCGTCGATTTCGGTGACCTGCCTGCGGGTCCGGCCCGCGCCCACGAGATCCGCTGGCCCGACGGCGACTGCACGAGCGACGTCTGGCAGTGACTCACGAGCTCGTCTTCGAGCGAGCCGGCGACCGCACCGAGAGGATCTCGGCTGCGCCGACCGAGACCGTTTTCGAAGCGGCGGAGGCGGCCGGCGTCGGGCTGCCGATCGGCTGTCTCACCGGCGCGTGTGCGACCTGCGTCGGGCGGCTCCTCGACGGTGAGCTGACCTACCGCAGACCGCCGCGCGCGCTCGACGACCGCCAGCTCGCCGCGGGCTACGCGCTGTTGTGCATCGCCGTCCCGCGGGAGGACTGTCGGATCCGCGTCGGCGCCGACGTGCAGGCGGAGCTGGTGGAAAATCCCTGGAAGTAGTCGCCCGCTTGCCGCCGACGGGTTTGTGCGTCCGCGCGCCCTCGATACGAGCGTGACCCACGAGATCACACTCGAATGGCCGGGCGACCGCGTCGAGACGTTTCCGGTCGAGCGAAACGAGACGATCCTCGAAGCCGCCGCCCGCGCGGGGATCCGGCTTCCCTACGACTGTCGGACCGGCACCTGTGCGGAGTGCGTCGGGCAGGTGCTGGAGGGACGTATCGAACACCGCCGGATGCCGCGCGCGCTCGAAGAAACGGACAGACAGAAGGGCTATGCGCTGTTGTGCATCGCCGTCCCGCGGGAGGACTGTCGGATTCGAACGGGATCGCGGCTCAAGGCCGAACTCGGATCGAGTCCGTGGGGCTAATCCTCAGTGGTGGTCTTTTCGATCTGCTTTTCGCCCTTGTAGATCTCTGCGCCGTCCTGGACGACCTTCTCTGCGAGCACCGCGCACTTGATCCGCATCGGGCTGATCTCGATGCCCAGCATCTCGGTGACGTCGTCCCGATCCATCTCGGCGAGTTCGTCCAGGCTCATGCCCGGGAGCTCCTGTGTCAGGAGGCTCGCGCTGGCCTGGCTGATCGCACAGCCGTCGCCGGAGAAGGCGACGTACTCGATGGTTTCGCCGTCGGATTCGAGCACTACGTCGACCTTGATCTCGTCGCCGCACAACGGGTTCTCCCCGACGTGTGAGAACGTGGGATCCTCGAGGTCACCGTAGTTTCGCGGGTTCTTGTAGTGATCGAGGATCTGTTCGCGGTACATGTCCGATCCCATGCTCATAGTGGATTCGGGTACGGGTGTGTCCGGCAAAAGGGTTCCGCAGGGTCATTTCAGGGCGTACAGCGAGCCGTCCGTACTACCGACATAAAGCGTCTCTTCGACGACGGTCGGCGAAGAGAAGACCACCTCTCCGATCGAGAGGCTCCACTGGTTGGTCCCCTCGGCGGCGTCGAGCGCGTAGACGCTGCCTTCTCGGTTCGCGACGAACACGCGTTCGCCAGCGAGGGTCGGCGAGGACCACACCTCCGCGCCGGTCTGGAACCGCCAGCGTTCCTCGCCGGTTTCCGGATCGAGCGCGTAGACGTGCCCGTCGCGGTTCGCGACGTAGACCGTCTCGCCGTCCGTCGTCGGCCCGGAGCCGGTCCAGTCGCCGGTTTCGAGCTGCCAGCGCTCCTCGCCGGATTCGGCGTCGAGCGCGTAGAACGCACCGCCGCGATCGCCGACGTAGACCGCCCCGTCCGCGACCGTCGCGTGACCCTCGAACTCGCCGGCGCCTGCGACGGTCCAGCGCTCCTCGCCGGTCTCGGCGTCGAACACATAGAAGGTCCCGTCGAAGCTGCCGACGAAGACCGATCCACCCGAAACGGCGGGGCTGGCAACGACCTCGCCGCCGGTTTCGGCCTCCCATTCGTGTTCGCCGAGCGCGTAGACGAACCCGTCGTCGGCGCCGACGTAGACGGTCCGGTCGACGATCGCCGGCGAGGATCCCACGTCGCCACCGGTCTCGAAGCGTTCTGCCTCCTCGCCCTCGGCGACCGAGAGCGCGTGGACCGCGTTTTCGAAGCCGCCGACGTAGGCGAACCCCTCCTCGACGGCGACCGACGAGAAGACGTCTCCGCCCGCGTCGAACGTCCAGCGCTCCTCGCCGGTCTCGGCGTCGACGGCGTACAGCGTCTCGTCGTAGCTGCCGACGTAGACGGTTCCGTCGGCGACCGTGGGCGAGGCGTAGATCGCGCCGTCCGTCCCGACGGTCCACGCGATCTCGGGGTCGTCGGGCCCGCTCGCCTCGGGACGGTGGCCGGTGTTCTCGACGTCGGCGCGGTAGGTCGGCCAGTCGACCGTCGGCGACCCTCCTTCTTCGCCCTCGTCTTCGTCGCTGTCGTTACCCTCGCCATCGTCCTCGGGGAGGTCGCCGCCCCCATCTTCGTCGTCACCGTCTGGCTCGCCGTCCGCGTTTTCCCCTCCGCCGTCGGTACAGCCGGCGATTCCGTAGAGCGCGCCCGCCCCGAGCGCGCCCAGAAGTCGTCGCCGTCGCGCGTTCGGACTCCCGTCCATAGCGAGGAACTCATACCGAACCGACCTGAGCGTTTCGATCGCGCCGGCGAACGACAAATGGTGGACACTAAAGTCCGCGACCGCGTAGCGCCGTCATGAACGGCGATACGGATGCCGACGCGGGTTCGAACGCTGAGTTCGCCCGCGCGGTCCGGCTTCGGCGACTCGTGTTCGGACTGGCCGGCCTGTTTCTCCTCGCTCTCACCGTGGGGACGAGCCTGATCTTCGCCGGCTACCCGGGGGTAGGAATCGCGCTTGTCGCGCTCAGTCCGCTCGGGCTCGTGCTCGCCGGTGTCCTGCTGTACCGGGGTTGAGAGGTCCGTTCGTACCCGCTGTCGGTCGAGTGACGAACGCGCCCACCAGCGTCTGGAGGTTGGTAGTCGAAGCCACCGCTGTCGGGAACCCCGACGGCCACGCGGAGCTCGGTGGACGAGCGCTGCTCGTCCGCTTCGCCGAGCGCCCTGCCGATGGCGACGCGCGTCTCGTTGCCGAGCAACGCGAACGCCCCTTCGGACGGAATCTACACCGACATGGCCACCGGTGCGATCACGATACCTCCGCTCGCGGGGCGCGGACGCCGTCGATTTTCATCGGATCGCGTCTACCGGTGACGGGACGAGACGACCGAGAGGGCGCTCTCTGGGTGATCATGCGAACGAGACACGGAGCGGGATGAAAGCCGTCAGCCAAGCGCGGTGAACGTAGAACGCGTAGTCACGCGTCGTCGGGATAGACGACGGTGTCTGCGTCGTCCATCGTCGAAACGAAGAGACATCTGAGGATCGACTCGCCGGTGTTCTCGATCGCGTGTGCACCGCGCTCCCCGACCGGAAAGGCCACGTAGTCGTCCCGCCCGACGTCGAACTCCCCGTCGGGCGTTCTGAGTGTCCCCTCGCCGTCGAGTACGTAGAGCGCCTCTTCGTTCCCGGAGTGGTAATGGTATCGCGCGGGCTGCCCGCCGGGATCGATCTCTTCGAGCGTACAGCCGAGACGCTCACTGCCCGCTTCTCGACCGAGGCGTTTCCATCGACCGCCCTCCTCGCTTCCGGTCCAGCTCCCGTCATTCGCGTCGACGATCCGTTCGTTCAACCTGTCGGCCATGCCCCAACGACGACGCCTCGCGGCAAAACCGTTCGCCGAGCGGAGCGAAACTGGAGGGTCGAGTCGCCGTTCACGCGAACAGCTGGCGCGCGTCGTCGATTGCCTCGATCAGCCTGTCGACCTCCTCGCGGGTGTTGTAGACGTAGAAGGAGGCCCGAGCGGAGGCCGCGACGCCGAGGACGTCATGCAGCGGCTGGGTGCAGTGATCGCCCGCGCGGATCGCCACTGCGTAGTCGTTCATGATCGAAGCCAGGTCGTGAGCGTGTACGCTACCGAGGTTGAAGCCGACGAGACCGCCGCGCTCAGCCGGGTCGAGCGGGCCGTAGATCTCGATATCGTCGAACTCCGTGAGGCGCTCTAAGGCGTACTCGGTCACCCACTCCTCGTGGGCCTGAATCCGGTCCATGCCGATTCCCTCGAGGTACTCGACCGCGCGTTCGAGGGCGATCCCCTGGGCGATCAGCGGCGTGCCCGCCTCGTACTTCCAGGGCAGGTCGTTCCATTTCGCGCCCTCGAAGGTTACCTTCTTGATCATGTCGCCGCCGTAGAGAAACGGCTCCATTCCCTCCAGGATCGCCTTCTTGCCGTACAGACAGCCGATGCCCGTCGGTCCGGCCATCTTGTGACCCGAAAACGCGTAGAAGTCGGCGTCGATCTCCTCGACGTCGACGGGACGGTTGGGAACCGCCTGCGCGCCGTCGACGAAGATCAGCGCGTCGTTCTCGTGGGCGAGGTCGGCGAGCTCCCCGACGGGGTTGATCGTGCCGAGCGCGTTCGAGACGTGCACGACCGAGACCATCCGCGTATCCGGGCCGATCAGCTCGCGGGCGTGATCCATGTCGAGTTTCCCCTCGTCGGTCACGCGGATGTAGCGCACCGTCGCGCCGGTCTTTTTTGCGATCTGTTGCCACGTCACGAGCGAGGCGTGGTGCTCCATCTCGGTGAGCACGACCTCGTCGCCCTCGCCGAGCTCGTTCAGCCCCCACGCGTAGGCGACGAGGTTCTCGGCCTCGGTGGTGTTTTTCGTAAACACCATCTCCTCGCGCCCGCCCGAGGCGCCAACGAACTCCGCGAGCGTGTCGTGGGCCTCCTCGTAGGCGATCGAGGCCTCCTGGCTCAGGTGGTGGATCCCGCGGTGGACGTTCGCGTTCGTACCGCGGTAGTACTCCGCGATCGCGTCGATGACCTGGTTCGGCGTCTGTGTTGTCGCGGCGTTGTCGAGATACACCAGCCGGTTGCCGCCGAACTCGCGTTCGAGGATCGGGAAGTCCTCCCGGATGGCTTCGACGTCGAGCGGCGCGGATTCCTGGATGCCCATTGAGAGTGAGAAAGGGTTCGAGGGAGAACATTCCTTCGGTCTCCGTGGGACGACGTAACCGGATCCGGTTTCCCCGCGCGCCCCTCGGCGTTCGAACGGCCACTGCCGTGTCTTTCCATACCATTACTACGTCCCCCGGTGTAGGCGGTTCATGGCTCCGTTTGCGAACCGGCCGCTCGGCTCGACCCCCACCGGCGAAGCGCCCGTCCCGCTCGACGTCCCGTGGATCGACGTCCACCAGCATACACAGTCGCTTACGTGGAACGACCGGGAGGCGTTCGATCTGAGCGGCGCTCGCGCGGCCGTGATGATCGCGGCGGGCTACTACTGGGCGCCGTACCGACCGGTCTCGGCCGACGACGTTCGCTTCCTCTGGGACGACGCCCTCAGACGCGCGGCGTGTTTCGACCACCGGCACTTCTACGACCAGTACGTCGCCGTCGGGGTCCACACGTGGGCCGGCGTGGAGGGGGCCGAGGAGCTGCTCGCGGCTCTCCCCGAGTACTGTGCGGACGAGCGAGTGCTCGCGATCGGCGAGACGGGGATCGAATCGACCCACCACACGACCGGCTGGGGGCTCGACGAACAGCGCGACGTCGTTCGCGAACAGCTGCACATCGCCCGCGAGACCGGCCTCCCGATCCTGATCCACACCCCGGGGTCGAGCAAGGGCGGCCTCCCCGCCCGGTACAGCCACAGCTACGAGGAAGCCAACGGGAGCTTCACCGACCCGCTGCTCGACCCCGAGAACGCGAAGCGCGAGGCGGTCGAGATCGATCTCGAGCTGGTGGACGAAGTAGGGCTGGCCGACGAGCGGGTCGTGATCGACCACGCCAGCTCCGAGATCGTCCCGTTGGTGCTGGAGAGGACCGACTGCTATCTCGCCTTCAGCGTCAGCGCGCCGTGGCTCCGGGGGTTCGACCCCGCGGACGTGGCGAGCGCGATCGAGGAGTACGGCGCCGACAGGATCGTCCTCGACACCGATCTCATCGGCGCGATGGAGCACGACGCCTTCGCGATGAAGCGGACGATCATGGATCTCGCTCGTCTGGGCGTCGGCCGCGAGGAGATCCGGGCCGTGGTCTACGAGAACCCGGCGAGGATCCTCGGGATCGACTGATCACATCCGGAGGAACTGCGCGTGAAGGGTGCCGTCGATCTCGAGGACGTTCGCCTCGTCGACCAGCCCCTCCTCGATCGCCAGCCCGACCGCCCGTTCGCCGACGAGGTTTCCGACGCTCGCGCGTGCGAGCGTCGCCGCGACTTCCGACTCCTCCGCTTTTTCGCCGCCGTAGAACTCCTCGGTCACCGTCAGCGAGATCTCGCCGTTCTCGAACGTCTCGCCGAGTACGTCCCGATCGCAGACCGAAACCAACCGTCCCTTCGGCGTCTCGCGCTCGGTGAGGATCATCGCTCCAGCAGCTGTTGTTCGCTCTCGGCGCGGAGTTCCTCTGCCTCCTCGGCCAGCTCCTCGGCGCGTTCGTCTTCACCCAGCTCCTCGTGGGCGCGGGCTTTCTCCTCTAGCAGCTCCGCGTTTCGGAACCCGAGTCGCATCGCGTTGTCGAAGCAGTTGACCGCCTCCGCTGCCAGCCCGCGTTCGAGCAGGAAGAAGCCACGGTTGTACCACGCCTGCGGGAAGCGGTTGTCGATCTCGACGGCGCGTTCCGCGTGCTCGAGGGCCTGTTCGGTTCTGCCGGTCTCCCAGAGCGCGTAGGCCAGATTGGTCTCTGCGGCCGCGGCGTGCTCCGAGCGCTCTGCGATCCGCAGGGCCTCCCGGTACGCGCCGATCGCCTCGTCGTACTCCTCGAGTTCGGCGTGGGCGACGCCCTTGTTCGCCCACGCCTCCTGTTCGAGCAAGGAATCCTCCTCGGCGAAGCGTGCGGCGCGTTCGAACGTCTCGGTGGCCTGCTCGTGGCGGTTGATCCCCATGTAGCTGAGTCCGACCTCGATCAGCGACTCGACGTCGATGTCATCTCGCGTGACGTTGTGCTCGTCGAGCAGGTCGGTCAGCACCCGCGAGTCGACGGGATCGACCTTCTCGGGGTCGACCCGGAGTTCGGGCGGGTCGAGATCGAACTCCTCGTAGGCGTCGGAAAAGCCCTGTCCCTCCGAGAAGCGGTGGTCGCGCTCGTCCGAATCGGTCATGAGCGGGGTAGGAGTGAGGCGGTGTTAAGCCCTGCGCCCGAACCCCCTCGTATCCGCCCGGCACGGATACTCGTCCTTTTCGGGCTAGCGATGGCGGAACCACCGCGAGGTCCGCGGGAACGCCGAGTTGCGCCTCCGACAGCGCGGGGCTGCCGGCCCCGTTGGCCGTTCGAGCGGCCTCCGGCCGCGAGAAGATCGGACGGCGCTTTCGGAACGTCACCCTCCCCACGCTGTGGAGGCCACCGCACGGTCGACTGGAACCGGTTCTACGACATCCGGAGGAACCTCCGATCGTCGGCCCGCTCGTCCTTCGAGGGGTAGACCACGACGAAGTTCCCCTCGGTGAGCGTCGAGACGCTCTTCGGGAGCGTTCGGAGCTCGCGGTGCCAGCCGATGTCCTCGCGGCGGGCGCTCATCAACACGACGAGGTCG
>JAWARX010000014.1:0-16061 GCA_038893155.1 Halalkalicoccus sp. | reverse complement strand
GAACCTTATACCAATAGATTTGAAAAAATATAACAAAAGCCATGGATAGAATTTTCCAAGTTCGAAGGAACTTACTCGTTGTTTTCATGAGAATCCACTCATTTCATAATAATTAATAGTACCATTACTATAATACGTTGCAATCTCTCATTTGGTTTCTCTTATTGATGAGAAGTTTTAGAAAAAGTATAAACTTAAATAATAGTTGTCAATACACAGATATAATGGCGGCGAGAGAGCCACCGACTTGCCCCGAATGCGACGCACCGCTCGCGGAACGAAGCACCGAAACGGTCTGTACCGACTGCGGCCTCGTCGTGACCGAACACCGGATCGACCCCGGGCCGGAGTGGCGGTCGTTCGAGAACGAAGAAACCGACCGGCGGCGGACGGGTGCACCCCTTTCGCGATCGCGCCACGACCACGGTCTCTCGACGGAGATCGGCTACGAGAGCCCCAACCGGACGACGGGACGGAAACGGCGGCTGTACGCGCGCCTGCGCAAACAGCACAAGCGCGCCCAGTGTGACTCGAAAGCGCAGATCAACCAGCGCGACGTGTTCATGCAGATCCGGCGGGTCGTCTCGACGCTGGAGCTTCCCGAGTCGGTCACGGAACAGGCGTGCGCGCTGTTTCGCTCCGCACAGAACGAGGGCATCGTTCAGGGACGCTCGCTTGAAGGCTTTACCGCCGCGACGGTGTACGCGGCCTGCCGGGTACTGGGGATTCCCCGACTCCGCGGGGAGATCCTCGACGCCTCCCACGCCTCGCGAGGGGAGCTGGACTGTGCGTACGACGCGATGAACCGCGAGCTCGGGCTGCCGATCGGTCCGCTCGACCCCGCCGAGTACGTCCCCCGTTTCGGCTGCGAACTGGAGCTGTGTCGGGACCTGCGGGCGCGGGCGACCGAACTCCTCGAATCCGCCACTGAGAACGAGCTGGTCGGCGGGCACAACCCCGCGGGGGTGGCGGCGGCGTGTCTGTACGCCGCGGCGGGCGAGCGAGATGCTTCGCTGACGCAGAAAGAGGCCGCGGACGTCGCGGGCGTGACGCCGCCGACGATCCGCGTCACGTATCAGGCGCTGTGTGAGGCCGAACTCGTCGGGTAGAGACGACTAAACGCAACCGCCATGTGTCCCCGGTACCTGCGATCGCCCATGACAGATCGGACGGCGGAGCTATCGAGAGAGACCGCCGAGACCGAGATCGAGTGCACCCTCGCGATCGACGGGAGCGGCGAGGCGGAGATCGACACCGGGATCGGCTTTCTCGACCACATGCTCACGGCCTTCGCCACCCACGGCCTGTTCGATCTCGCCGTACGCTGTGACGGCGACCTGGAGATCGACGACCACCACACCGCAGAGGACGTGGCGATCGTGCTGGGCGACGCGCTCGAAGAAGCCGTCGGCGACAAGTCGGGGATGGTCCGGTACGCCGACCGTCGAGTTCCGCTCGACGAGGCGGTCGCGAGCGTAGTGGTTGACGTAAGCGGCCGCCCACGCTTTTATTTCGACGGGGAGTTCTCGCAGGACTCGGTCGGGGAGCTCACCAGCGACATGGCGCGGCACTTCGCCGAAACGCTCGCGATGAACGCCGGGTTGACGCTGCACGTCGAAATCACCGGCCAGAACGCCCACCACGAGATCGAGGCGCTGTTCAAGTGTCTCGCCCGCGCGCTCGACGACGCGACCCGGATCGACGAGCGCCGGAGCGGCACCCCGAGTACGAAAGGCGAACTCTAGCCGATCGGTTGCGAGAGCAGCCCCGTGGTCCCCGAGCGAACGATCCGGTCGAACAGCCGCGTCGGAAGCAAAGCTCGGAGCCACGGCAACAGCCGCGCCCGCAGGCTCACCCGGTAGCAGTGTCGCGGGCGTTCCGCGGTGAGTGCCTCGACGATCACCCCGGCGACTGCTTCGGGCGTCGTCGCGGAACGCGAGGGGTGATCGAGCAGTGTCCGGTAGGCCTCGCCGTGGGCCGACCCCTCGGAATCGAGCGCCGCCCTCGCTCGCTCGTTCAACCCCGTCGCGACGGGACCGGGTTCGATCAGCGAGACGGACACCCGAGCGTGCTCCCGGCGGAGCGCGTCGGCGTAGCCGACCAGCGCGTGCTTCGAGGCCGCGTAGGGCCCGTGATACGGCAGGGCGACCCGCCCGAGCAGCGAACCGACGATCGCGACCCGGCCCGCGCGCTCGCGAAGCGACGGGAGCGCCGCGTGGACAACGGTGTGGGTCCCGAGGACGTTCGTCTCGAACTGATTGGCGAACGCGGCGGGCGGCTGGTCTTCGAGCGCCCCCAGTTCGTAGCTCCCGACGCAGGTGACGACCGCGTCGAGGTCGATGGGTGCGATCGTCTCACGGACCGCCCGGGCGTCGGTCGCGTCCACGACCCGCGCGTCGACGCCGCGGATGGCTTCGACACGCTCGTCCCGATCGAGCGCGATCACCTCGTGTTGCTCCCGGAGCCGCAGAACCGTCTCGCGGCCGATCCCGCCCGCCGCGCCGCTCACCAGAACGCGCATGCCGGGCGAAGGGTCTCTGTGGGGTTAGTTCGTGGGGCCGACCACGGAGATCCGGCGGTCTAAAGGCCGTGGCCGGAAAACGGCCGGTATGTTCGACGAGATCATGGGCAAGTTCGAGGGCTCGCCCAGCCAGCAAGCGGTAATACGACTCCTCCTCGAACGCGGCTTCTCGGTCAACGACGAGGGGCGGGTCGTTTCGGGGACCATCGAGATCCCCAACACGCAGGTCGCCCGCGAGATCGACGTGGACCGGCGAGTGGTCGACTCGACCACGGACGCGATCCTCGCGGACGAGGAGCTCAGGCTCGTCTTTCAGAACATCTCCCAGATTCCGAGCCTGATGGATCTCGCGCCCGTCCTCGACCTCTCGACGCTGACCGTCTCCGTGACGGACGCGGGCCGGGAGGGGATCGTCGCCGCCGTCACGGGACTGCTCGCCGAAAACGGCATCTCGATCCGTCAGACCGTCAGCGAGGACCCCGAGTTCACCGACGAGCCGCGCCTCTACATCGTCACCGACGAGCCGATCCCCGGCGACCTGCTCAACGAGCTTCGAGAGCTCCCGTTCGTTCGGAAGCTCGAGATCCAGTGAGCCGCGGGCCCCTCAGCGCACGACCGTCACCGGACAGGGGGCACGACGGGCCACCTTCTCGGCCGTGCTCCCGAGCAACACCCCCGCGAGGTCCTGCCGACCGTGAGCACCCATGACGATCGCGTCGAACTCGCCGGAAACGGCACGATCGACGATCGCACGGTCGGGCCGCCCGCGCTCGGTGGCCGTCTCGATCTCGACTCCGTGCTCGGCCGCGCGCCGTTCGGCCTCCGAGAACAGCTCCTCGGCGCGCCGTTCGAGGGTCGCGTACCAGTCCTCCAGCCGGTCGGGAAAGCCCCGCTCTTCCTCGTAGTAGCCGAACGGATCGAGCACGAACAGCGCCGTAATCTCGCTGTCGGCGTGGTTCTCGAAGGCGTACTCCAGCGCGCTATCGGCGTGTGGCGAGCCGTCGACCGGGACGAGGACGCGTCGTGTCATACGGGCTGCTCGACGTCGAGGAAAATAAATCGAGTCCCGAACCCGTCGCCGGCCGATCAGTCGTGTGGATGGAACCGGCGGATCGCCTCGCGGACGTCCGCCTTGCGTCCGAGGAAGGTGACGTGATCGCCGCGTTCGAGGACCGTATCGCCGTGGGGGACCCGGGTGTCCTCGCCGCGGCCGATCAGCGCGACGATACAGCCGTCGGGGATCTCCCCACTCATCTCGGCGATCGTCCTGCCGGCCACGTCGTCGGTCGTCACCTCGATCTCCTGGACGTCGTGGCCCTCTCCCAGATGATTCATCCAGTCGGCGAGCGCTGGCCGTTCGATCATGTTGTCGATCGACCACGCGGTCGCAAGCGACGCCGAAACCGCCTCGACGTCCAGCGCGTCGAAGGCGTCGACGTTCTCGGGACGGTTGACCCGCGAGAGCACCCGCTCGACGCCGAACTTCGAGCGGGCCAGCTGGGCGACCAGCAGGTTGTCGTTGTCGTCGCCGGTGGCCGCGACGACGATCTTCGCGTCCTCGATGCCGGCGTCGACGAGCGTCGCGGTGTCGGTCGCGTCGCCCGCGTGAACCGTGTACCCGCCGTCGCGGGCGGTCTCGACCGCGCTCGGATCGCTCTCGACGATCACGACGTTCTCGCCCCTGACATCCAGCCGTTCGGCGAGCGCCAGGCCGACCCGGCCCCCGCCAGCGATGAGCGTTTTCATGGGTATCACGTCGAGCCGGTCCGCGATCTGTCTGGCGAGACCGGCCTGAAGAACGACGGTGACGAAGATGATGAGAAAGACCGCGCCGACGACCATCTCGGCGGCCGCGACCGCGCCGACCTCCTCGAGGCGGATCGCAAAGAGCGTCGCGACGCTCGCGGGGACGATCCCGCGGGGGCCGACCGCGCTGAGAAAGAGCCGCTCGTTCAGCGTAAAGCGCGGGTCGCGAATCGAGACGAAGATCAACAGCGGGCGGACCACGAGCGTGACGGCGACGACCACGACGAGGCCGCCGATCCCCAGCGCGAGGATCGCGTCGAACTCGATGAGCGCCGCGAGCGCGATGAAGACGAAAGAGAGGACGAACGTCCGCAGGGCCTCCTCGAAGGCCGCGACCTCCTCGCGGTGGGGCAACTCGACGTTGCCGAGGGCAAACCCGGCGGCCGCGACCGCGGCGATCCCCGTCTCGGGTGCGATCTCTTCGGCCCCCGCGAAGGCCGCGAGGATCCCGGCCAGAACGATGACCCGCGACAGCCGCGGGGCGTTGTCCGGCGAGAGGTCGAGATAGACGAGCGCGACCCAGACGACGCCCGCGACCGCCAGCCCCGCGAAGATCCCGATCGCGAGACGCTGGAGGAACGCGAACGCGAACGCCGGCGCGCCCAGCGATTCGACGACGAGCGTCTCGAAGACGACGATCGCGAGGATCGCCGCCGAGACGTCGTTGACGATCCCCTCGCCCTCGAGGACCGCGGCGACGTGCTCGCGGACGGGGACGACGCTCAACACGGGCGTGATCACCGTCGGGCCGGTCGCGACCAGCAGCGCGCCGATCAGCAGCGCCACCTCCCAGGTCGTATCCAGAAAGAGGAACACCGCCCCTGCGGTTCCGAGCAACATCACGAGCGCGCCGACGGTGACGAGCGCGAGCGTCGACTCGGGTGCCTCCCGGAGCCGGTCGAGCCGGAGGTGAAACGCTCCCTCGAAGACGATGATCGCGACGCTGACCGCGACGAGGGTAAACAGCCCCTCGCCGAACGTCTCGGGGGTGACGAACCCCAGCACCTCCGGACCGAGGACGATCCCGCTGACGATCAGGAACAGTACGCTCGGGATTCGGTACCGGTCTGCGAGCACCTGGGCGAGGACCCCGAGGACCACGATCACCGTCGCCGCCAGCAGGATCGACTCCGTCACTGCTGGCCGTACGGACTGGTAGGGTATAACCTTCGTACACGACTAGGTGGGCAGTCCTCGCCGCGGGCCGGGTCGATCCGGTTCGAGAGAGGCGACAGCCTCTTACACCGAAGACGCCGTACGTAGCGCGAGCGTGAGCGACACCTACCGCACCGTCGCAAAGCGAGCCAGCGTCGCCTTCGAGGTGCGGGGCTCGGAGTTTCTCGGCCAGATCGCGCCCGCCGAGAGCGTCGAATCGGCCGAGTCGTTCGTCACGGAGATCGAACGCGAGTACGCCGACGCCACGCACAACGTGCCGGCCTACCGCGTCCGGGCGGACCCGCTCCGGGAGTACTCGAACGACGACGGCGAGCCCTCCGGATCCGCGGGCAAACCGATACTGAACGTCCTGCAGGGCGAGAAACTCGAAAACGTCGCCTGCGTCGTCACGCGCTACTACGGCGGGACCGATCTGGGGTACGGCGGACTCGTCCGGGCGTACTCGCGGGCCGCAAGCGAGGCGATCGAGGCGGCGGGGGTCGTGAAGGAACGCCCGCACGCCCGGCTCTCGATCACCGCGGCGTACGACGATTCGGGCACCGTCCGGGGGATCCTCGAGAGCACCGACTGCGAGTTCGACGCGGAGTACGGCGAACGCGCGAGCTTCGCGGTTCGCGTGCCGACCGAGGAGCGCGAGACGCTGTGTGAGCGACTCAACAGCGCGACAAGCGGGCGGGTCGACATCGAGGAGCCGTGAGTTTCGAACCGAAACGCTATTCGCCCGGTCGTCCGAGGCCCGCGTATGAACACGATCAGTGCAAGCGACTACCACGACCTCGTCCGGGTGAGCGACCCGCGACTCTCGCCCGACGGCGAGCGCGTGGCGTTCGTGCGAACCGTGCCGGAGGACGAGGAGAACAACGAGGCGACGATCTACACCGTCTCGCTGGGCGGCGGCGATCCACGGCGATTCACGCTCGCGGAGGGCGTCGACAGCGAACCGCGGTGGAGCCCCTCGGGCGATCGCCTCGCGTTCGTCAGCACCCGCGGCGAGGACGACCGCCCGCAGCTCTGGATCGCGCCCACCGACGGCGGCGAGGCTCGACGGGTGACGGACGTCGTCGGCGGCGTTTCGTCTATCTGCTGGAGCCCCGACGGCGAGCGGATCGCCTTCACCCAGTCGAGCACGCCCGCCGAGCGCGAGGAGGGGCGGGACCTCGAACTCGACGATCCCGAGTACGAACCCGAGACGCCCGATCCCCGCGTGATCGACCGGCTGATCTACCGGGCGGGCGAGCGCTACTTCGACGGCGGGCGCAGCCACGTGTACGCGGTGGACCTCACGGAGTCGGACGGCGAGATCACGCGACTGACCGACGGCGAGTTCGACTACGTCGCGCCCGAGTGGGGCGATGCCGAGACCCTGTACTACGCCGCGAAACGCACCGACGACCCCGACGATAACGCCGTATACGACGTGATCGCCCACGACCTCGCAGCCGACGACGCCGAGACGGTCGTGCAAACGACCGGGTGGGCGATCGGACTCGCAGCAACGGAGGACGGCCGGATCGCATACCACTACACTCCCGAGGAGGGGTCGACGCTCCGTCAGACAGACCTCCGGGTGTTCGACCGTGCGAGCGAGGAGGAAACCACGGTGACGGAGTCGCTGGATCGTACGGTCGAGGGCGTCCCGAAGTGGGATCACAGCGAGAAACGGCTCTACTTCCTCACGCCCGACGAGGGGAGCGTGGCGCTCCGGCGCGTGCGGGGAGACGGCAGCGATCTCGAAACCGTGGTCAGCGACGGGCACGTCGACGGGTTCGGTCCCGGGCGGGACGCGGTCGCGGTGACGAAAAGCGAGTGGGACCACCCCGGCGACGTGTTCGCCTCGACGCCCGCCGGCGCGGAGACGAACCGGCTCACGAAGGTGAACGCCGAGTATCTCGACGGCCGGGCGGTCCCCCAGCCCGAGGAGATCCGCTTCGAGAGCGACGAGGGCGTCGAGATCCAGGGCTGGCTGTTGACCCCGCCCGACAGGGAAGACGGCGAGTCCTATCCCCTTGCGGTCGAGATCCACGGCGGGCCCCATGCGATGTGGAGCACGACGGGCACG
Source organism: Halalkalicoccus sp. (assembly GCA_038893155.1). Taxonomy (GTDB): domain Archaea; phylum Halobacteriota; class Halobacteria; order Halobacteriales; family Halalkalicoccaceae; genus Halalkalicoccus. Next base: position 8,499 of record JAWARX010000014.1, on the reverse strand, counting down.
ATGTGGCACGAGTTCCAGACGCTCGCGGCGCGGGGCTACGTCGTCTTCTGGTGCAACCCGCGCGGGTCGACGGGCTACGGCGAGGAACACATGGCCGCCATCGAGCGCGACTGGGGCGAGGTGACGGCGCGGGACGTGCTCGCCGGGGCCGAGGTGGTCTGCGAACGGGAGTCCGTCGACGAGACGAACCAGTTCGTCACCGGCGGCTCGTTCGGGGGGTACATGACCGGCTGGCTCGTCGGCCACACGGACCGGTTTTCGGGCGCGGTCGCCCAGCGGGGCGTCTACGATCTCGCCTCCTTTTACGGTTCGACGGACGCGTTCAAGCTCGTCGAGTTCGATTTCGGGACCGAGCCGTGGGACGAGCCGGAGTTGCTCTGGGACCAGTCGCCCGTCGCCTACGCGAGCGAGGTCGAGACCCCGACGCTCGTGATCCACGCCGACGACGATTTTCGAGTGCCCGTCAACAACGCGGAGATGTTCTACCTCTTCTTGAAGAAGAACGGCGTCGACACCCGGTTGGTACGGTATCCCCGCGAGGGCCACGAACTCTCTAGGTCAGGGGAGCCGGGCCACGTCGTCGATCGGATCGAGCGCATCGCCCGCTGGTTCGACGGCTACTCGGAACACCACGACGTTCCGCGCGCGCTGGATCGGGGTGACGAAGGACTGTCGGCGGGCGAGAAGGACTGAAAGTACAAGGGCGAGTTCCGTGTAAGAGGAGTATGGACAGGAACGTCGGCGGGACCGACCGCCACCTGCGAGTGCTCGCCGGGATCGCGCTGCTCGCCTACGCGCTCCGCGCGGACGGTATCAGGCGGGTCGCCGCGCTGGCGGCGGGCGCGGACCTCCTGCTCACGGCCGCGATCCAGCGCTGTCCGCTGAACGCGCTGCTTGGGATCGACACCTGCGCGGTTGGGGACCGCTCGGAACCGGGCTGGTGATCTACATAGCCCTTCGGGGGTCCGTTTCGCCTCAAGCTAGCGAGGCGCGACGGGGCTCCCGGCTATCGGTTTCGACCCGAAAGAAGGGGGTTCACTCGACGAAGTCGATACCCTCGATCGCCGGCGCGGGTTCGCCGCTCATCCGGCGCTCGTAGCGTTCGATCCAATCGGCGAAACAGCCCGGACACAGCGTCTGGGAGTCGACCGCCGAGCCATCGACCGACAGCGAGACGGTTCGCGAGAGCGCCGCCGCGACCTCTTTTCCACACCCATCGCACGAGACGTCGGTCATGGGCGAGTTCGAACCGCCAGTCGAATAGCCCTTGTCCTTGTGCTCGTCTTCGTCCGGCCCGGCCCGTCAGGTCGTCCGGAACGCCCGGTCGCCAGCGTCGCCGAGTCCGGGAACGATGAAGCCGTCGTCGTTCAGCCGGTCGTCGATCGAGACGGTCAGCAGCTCGGCCTCGGGAAACGCCTCGCCGACGCGAAGCAGCCCGTCGGGGGCCGACACCGCAGACAGGACGAACAGGTGTTCGGGCTCGGGGGCGTTTTCGAGAACCCGCTCTAGGACCGCACACATCGTCGAGCCGGTCGCGAGCATCGGATCCGCGACGATCACTGTGTCCTGCTCGCGGATCTCGGGCAGTTTGACGTAGTCGATCGAGATGGGGAACTCGCCGTCGGCCATGCCGGCCTCCTCGTCGCGGCCAGCCGAGATGACGCCCTGTTTCGCCCGCGGAAACGCCTTCAACAACCCCTCGACGAAGGGCGTCGCCGCCCGGAGGACGTTGACGATCACGACGTCGTCGAGCCCCTTGACGCGTTCTCCCATCGTCGTCTCCAGCGGGGTTTCGATCTCGACGTACTCGGTCTCCATGCTGCCGTCGATGATCTCGTAGCCGCAGATTCGCCCGAGTTTGACGAGCCCCTTCCGGAAGCCGACCTGTTCGGTCTCGACGTCGCGCAATCGCGAGAGGGTGTCCCGCGCCAGCGCGTGCGTGATGACGTGTGCGGTGTCCCGGTCCTCGATGGTCATACTTCGAGAGGATCCGTCCGAGGGCCTTAATGTACCGATCCACGAATCGCCGGTATGCGCGACGCGTCCGCCACGCGGTTCGTCCGGGCGACGACGAAACAGCTCGATCGGCTCCTCTCGCCGACGACGATCGTCGAGTACGAGGGGAGTTTCGAACCCCGAGAAGCGACGCAGATCGAGGGGGGCACCCGCGTGATCGCCGGGGCCGGCGGGCTCGAAATGGGCCTGTTTTTCGAGGAGATAGAGAACGGCTACCGCTACGAGCAGGAGGGAGAGGCCGGCCCGTTCGAGGCGATGGAGACGACGATCACCTACCGACCCGAAAACGAGGGCGTGCGAATCGAGATGCGTTCGTCGGTGACCCTCGGACTCGTCCCCCGCCCGATCACCGATCGCGTCGCGGCGTGGAAACGCGAGGCGGAGCTGGAGCGGGCGCTCGACGCCATCGAAGCGGCCCTATAAACCGAACTCGACCGGCTCGTCACCGGTGGGAAACGGCCCGTTCGCGGTGGCGGTCGGATCCGCGCTCTCGGTGAGACAGGCGTCCAGCCGGTCGATCAGTGCCTCGTGATCCAGCCCGCGCCCGATGAACACGAGCGCCTGCTCGCGGTCGCCCCACTCGTCGTCCCACTCCAGTTCCGGACGGTTCTCGCGGTAGAGCTCGCGTTCGATCTCCGGGCGGGCGGCGATCCACGGCTCGCCCGCGGTCACGCGCGCGATCCGTCCGGCGTAGCCCAGCTGGAGCTTCGCCCCGTTGCCCGCGACCCAGAACGTGCCCTTCGCGCGGATCAACTCCTCGGGAAGCGATTCGAACAGGTCCGCGAGCGCCACCGGATCGAACGGACGGCGACGACGGTACGTAACGGAACTCACGCCGTACTCTTCGTCGGGGTGACGGTGGTCGTGATCGGCGTGGTCGTGGCCGTGATCGTGGTCGGCGTGCTGGTGGTCGTGATGATCGGCGTGATCCGCGCCCTCGATCACGCGCCGGCTCGGCGAGTCCTCCGAGGCGAACAGCCCCGTATGCAGGATCGCGCCCGGGTCGAGGTCCCCGAACTCCGTTCTGAGGAGTCGGGCATCGGGGGCGAGCCGCCCCAGAACCGCCTCGACCGCCGCGAGCTCCTCGGCCGAGAGGAGGTCGCACTTGTTCACGACGAGCACGTCACAGCACTCGGCCTGCTCGATCAGGAGGTCCGACAGCGGACGCGTTTCCCCGTCGCCGACGTCGGCGCGTTCGGGTTCGGCCTCGCCCGAAAAGAGCTCGTGAAACGCCGCCGCGTCGATAACGGTAGCGAGCGTGTCCACCCGATAGACTGCGGCGGCCTTCGAGCGCGTGGTGAACAGTTGTGCGACCGGCGCGGGCTCACTGATTCCCGAGGACTCGACGACGAGGTGGTCGAACTCCCGCGAGCGCGCGAGTCGCATCACCGCCGTCTCCAGATCGTCCTGCAGTTCACAGCAGATACAGCCGTTCGAGAGCTCGGCGATCCCCTCCGCCGAACCCCCTTCGGCGATCAGTTCGGCGTCGACGTTCAGCTCGCCCATGTCGTTGACGAGCACGGCGACCCGCTCCTCGGCGTTCGAGAGGAGGTGGTTCAGCAGGGTTGTCTTTCCCGCTCCGAGCGCTCCCGAGAGGATCGTGACGGGAATCTCGTCGGTCATGCGCGCGACTGGGCGCGCGCGGGTCTTGAACCTATCCGAAAACGACTCGTCGGCCAGAAACGAAGCCCGCACATGCACCCGCTCGAGTTCGCGATGGTCGTCGCGCTGCCGGTCGTCGGGGTCGTGCTGACGCTTCTTGCGCGGCGCTACGGCTGGGACGACGAGCGGATAACGCGCACCCAGTGGCGCGTTTTCGAAGGATCGCTCGTCGTGCTCGTCCTCGTCGGCTCGCTCGCGGTCGGCGTGCTGGTCGGGGGCGTTCTCGGGATCCTCGTCGCCGCCGGGTTCGTCCTCTATGCGGCTGCCTTCCTCGTCGTTCATTACCGGCGGTAGCGAGCGGGACACTCGCGCAGGTCACTCCGCGATCGGATCGGGCCGAACGCGCAGTTCGATCCCGTCGGGATCGGTGAGGACGATCCCGTTCTCGTGGTCACGGGTTTCGATCCCCCGACCCTCCAGGCGGTCTCGCAGCGCCGACAGCGCCGCGCGGTCGGGGACCACGAGTTCGAACCACGCGAGCCCGCGTCCGCGCGGCGGGACCGTTCGCCCGTTCCACGTGTTCAGCCCGAGGTGGTGGTGATAGTCGCCGGCGGCGACGAACAGCGCCGCGTCGCTCCACTCCTGGCGAACCCCGAGTCCGAGCCCGTCGACGTAGAACTCGCGGGCGCGGGCGAGCGAGGAGATCTCGAGGTGGACGTGCCCGACGGTCGTGTTCGTGGGAACCCCGGCTCCGCCACGGCGGCGGTCCTCGAGGGCGTCCAGGTCGAGCGGGAGGGTGTCCATCTCGACGCGGTCGCCCTCGATCGGCCACTCCTCGTGGGGACGATCCCGGTAGATCTCGATGCCGTTTCCCTCCGGGTCGTCGAGGTACAGCGCCTCGCTCACCAGGTGATCCGACGCCCCATCGAGGTGCCAGCGCTCGCGGATCCGCGAGAGCGCATCGCCGAGGTCGGCCCGGGACGGGAGCAGAAACGCCGTATGGAACAGGCCCGTCTCGCTCGGTTCGCGCTCGGACCTGTCGGGGGCCGCGAACAGTTCGAGAAGCGCTCGGTCGTCAGCACCGAGCGTCGCGTGCTCGTCGCACCGTTCGCGGACGGACAGGCCGACGACGTCGCGGTAGAACTCGGTCAGCCGATCGAGGTCGCCCACGCGGAGCGCGACCCGGCCGACCGAGGTCGATTCGGGGAGCGTGTCGACGGGAGTCATGCGGATCGTTGGGGACACGGGGGCATAACCTCATCCCGGGGCGGGACGCCAACGACACCGTTTTACGCCCGCGAGCGCCACCCGTTGGCATGGATCTGGCGGAGCGGATCGAGCGCTACCGGGCCGTCCTCGAGGAGTGGCTCCGGGGGCTCTACCACGGGATGATCAGCCATCCCGCCTACGAGAAGATCGAGAAGGAAGCCGAGGACCTGGAAGACGAGTTCATGCTTGCCTGTTTCCCCGACGCCTTCGGGATCCCCTCGCCGGTGTCGTACTACACTGCCGAACTCCTGCCGCACCTCACCGACGAGTACGAGGCCTGGCAGCGCCGGATGTGGAACCGCGAGTCGTTGATCGAGCGCAAGGGCCAGCAGTACCACTTCTAGATGGTCGAGTACGTCTTCTTCGGGGGCAAGGGCGGGGTCGGAAAGACCACCGTCGCGAGCGCCTACGCGCTGAAGTGCGCCCGGGCGGGCCTCGAGACGCTCGTCGTCTCGACGGATCCGGCCCACAGCACCGCCGACGTCTTCGAACAGGAGTTCGGCGACGACCCCCGACCGGTCGAGGGAGTCGAGAACCTGCAGGCGATGGAGATCGATCCCGAGAGCGAGGTACAGGAACACCTCCGGGAGACCAAACGCGCGCTCGGCGATCAGCTGAGCGCGGCGATGGTCAGCGAGATCGGGCTCCAGATCGAGATGGCCCACCGGACGCCCGGGGCCTACGAGGCCGCGCTGCTCGATCGGTTCATCGACGTGATGCGCGAGGCCGAGTGTGATCGGATCGTCTTCGACACCTCGCCGACCGGCTCGACGCTCCGTTTGCTCTCGTTGCCGGATCTGTTGGAAAAGTGGATCGACCGGCTCGCCTACAAGCGCGAAAAGAGCATCGACTACTTCGAGATGGCCGCCATCGGCAAGCAGGAGCCACGCCGGGTCCGCGAGGGCGACCCGATCCTCGCACGCCTCGACCGCCGGAAGGAGCGGTTCGTCTTCGCCCGCGAGACGCTCCGGGAGGCGACGTTCTTCCTCGTCTGTACTCCCGACGAGCTCTCGGTCCGCGAGACCGAACGCTCGCTCGCCACCCACGCCGAGTACGGCCTCGCCGTCGAGGGCGTCGTCGTCAACAAGCGAACGCCCGAACCCGAACCCCACGAGGAGGGCCGGGGCGCACGGTTCCTCCGGGAGAAGCTCGCCACCGAGCGCGAGCAGATCGCCGACATGCACGAGTCGTTCGACTCGCCGATCGTCGCGGAGATCGAAACCCGAGTGCGCGAGATCAGGGGCGATCTGCTGGAGGAGGTCGCGGCCGAACTGGCCGTCGGAATCGAACGCCGACGGTAGATAACTCGCGTGTCATAACAGCGTCAGTACGTGTATATTTCGGAAGGCAAGTACGGGGAACCGATCACACGTATCCCCCGAAAGTATGAGTTATGTTTATAACGATGCTGAACGATCGGAGTGGTAGAGCGACGCATGGCAACAGGAATTATCTGGATCGTGGCGCTCGTACTGACGACGTTCACGATCGCGTACGTCGGCTACGGGCGATACCTCTCACAGTTCGTCGGCCTCGACGGCGAGCGAGAGACGCCCGCACACAAGTATCAGGACGGTCAGGAGTACGTCCCGGCGAAGAAGCCCGTGCTGTTGGGACATCACTACTCGAGCATCGCCGGGGGGGCGCCGATCGTCGGCCCGATCACCGCGGCGCTGGTCTGGGGCTGGGTGCCGGCGGTGCTGTGGGTCGCGATCGGCAACCCGATACTCGGGGCGGTCCACGACTTCACGTCGCTGTCGGCGAGCATCCGCCACGAGGGCAAGTCGATCGGCTCGATCCTCGGCGAGTACGTCGGCGAGCAGGGCAAGGACATGCTGCTGTGGTTCGCGTTCCTCTTGGTGATCCTCGTCGTCGCCGTCTTCGCGCTGGTGATCGGCGTCGTCTTCAACGCGTATCCCGAGGCCGCGACCGCGAGCATCATCTACGTCGCGCTCGCGCTGGTCTTCGGCGTCTGGCTCTACCAGCTCGGACTGTCGTTCGCCGGGGGAACGTTGCTGTTCGTCCCGGCGATCTTTGGGGCGGTCTGGGTCGGCATCCAGTACCCGATCGCGCTCGCGCCGCCGGCCGAGGGCGCGTTCCGCGAGGGGACGATCGTCCTGGCGAACGGCTTCCCGCTCGAACTGCTCGGCGAGGCGAACATCGCCGCCTGGGTCGTGACGATCCTCGTCTACGGCGGCGCGGCGAGCGTCCTCCCGGTGTGGGTGCTGTTGCAGCCCCGCGATTACCTCTCGTCGTTCCTGCTGTACGCGGGCGTCGGCGGGGCGCTGCTCGCCGTGATCGCCGGCACGTTCGTCACCACCACCGCCGAACCGCTGACGATCAACATCGCCGCCTGGTACGGCTTCATGGGCAGCGACCTCGTGCCGTTCCTGATGCCGCTGTTTCCGCTACTCTTTCTCACGATCGCCTGCGGAACGATCAGCGGCTTTCACTCGCTGGTCTCCTCGGGAACGACCGCCAAACAGCTCGACAAGGAGACCGACGCCAAGCTGATCGGCTACGGCGGCATGCTCGGCGAGGGGCTGCTGGCCGCGGTCGCGCTCTGTACCGTCGCGCTGGTCGCCGCGGCGCCCGCCGACGGCGGGATCGCGCTCGCGCTGCCGAACTTCGCTGACGGCGGCGGCGTCATCCTGACCGCGCTCGGCGTCCCGCTGTTCGGCGGCACGGTGTTCATGGGGCTCGTACTCTCGGCGTTTCTGCTCACCAGTATGGACACCGCCGTCAGGCTCGGCCGGTACATGATCGAGGAGATCATCGACGTCCCCGAGAGCACGGTCGAGGAGGTCGGCGCGAACAAGTTCGTCAACACGACCGTCATCGTCGCGGTCGCGTTCGTCCTGCTGGGAAGCGGCGAGTGGGAGACCCTCTGGCCGCTCTTTGGTGGCGCGAACCAGCTGCTGGCTGCGCTTGCGCTGCTGACCGCGACGGTCTGGCTCGCGAACTGGGACGAGTCCAAACAGCTCGTCTCGACCGGCGGCCCGATGGCGGTGATGATCGTCATCACCGTCTGCGGGCTGCTGTGGCTCGCGGGCTACCAGGTGCTCTACCAGGGGCTACTCGAAGGCGGCCTCGAAGGCGGCTTCGAGATCGCCGCCGGCATCGTCCAGGGGATCCTCGCGCTCGTGCTCGTCGGTCTCGGGCTCGCGCTGGTGTGGATCGGCTACGGCAACCTGCAGACGGCCCGCGGGGCCGGGGCGGTCGCGGCCGACGGCGGCGAACCGAGCGACGACGACTGACCGCCCGCGCGCCGAGTCCTACCTGCTTCTCGCGGACCGTTCACCCGTCACAAACGTTTTTTCGACGGCGGCCGTATCCTCGTACATGACCCTTCCGAAGAACGTCGGGGGCGTCGACCGCCTTCTCCATGGTGTGCTGGGCATCTGGCTCGTCGCCGTCGCGGTCGGGGCGTACCTCGACGATCAGCGAACGAAGGCCGCGATCGCGGGGATCGCCGGGGCCGGGCTGTTGCAAAACGCCGGGACGGGGTTCTGCGGGGGCAACGCGCTGTTCGGCGTCGACACGACCGCGAGCGAGTCGCCGGGCGAAAAACGGTAGCCCCCACAATCGTTTCGTGCCACGAAACGAGCGGGC
>JAWARX010000013.1:0-16153 GCA_038893155.1 Halalkalicoccus sp. | reverse complement strand
GGGCGGCAGCTACCTCGAGACGACGGGCGGCCAGCCGGGGTGGGGCTACTTCGGCGTCGACCCCGTCGAGCGGATCCGCGTCGGTCCCGAAGCGGTCTCGCTCGGGGAGCGGTCGCCGTCGCTCGCGGCGATCGAGGGGCTGCTCGACGGCGAGTCGCTGGTCCGCGGGGAGTGTTCGGTGCCCTACCCCTGCGGGGCGATCGGCTGGCTCTCTTACGACGGCGCTCGCGAACTCGAGAGCATCCCCGAGACGACCGTCGCGGACCGGGAGCTCCCGCGGGTCGACCTAGCGGTCTACGACCGGTTGGCCGCCTGGACCGAGCCCCGCGACGGACCGACGACGCTTCGGATCGCCGCCTGTCCCCGGGTCGGCGAGGATCCCGCCGAGGCCTACGAACGGGGACGGGACCGAGCGCTCGACCTCGTCGGGCGGATCCGCGAGGGTGACGCCTCGGTGCCGGAGCCGCCGGGATCGACGGCGCGCTTCGAGAGCGAGTGCGGCCGCGAGGCGTTTTCCCGCCGGGTCGAGCGGGTGAAAGCGCGGATCCGCGACGGCGAGACCTTCCAGGCGAACGTCTCCCAGCGGCTCGTCGCACCCGCGGCGGTCCACCCCATCTCGGCCTACGACGCCCTTCGAACAGTGAACCCCGCGCCGTACTCGGCGCTGCTCGAACGGCGCGATCACGACCTCGTGAGCGCGAGCCCCGAACTGCTGCTGTCGGTCGAGGGCGACCGGCTGGCGACCGAGCCGATCGCGGGGACCCGGCCGCGCGGTGACGGGGAGGAAGACGAACGTCTGGAGCGCGAGCTGCTTGGCGACGAGAAGGAACGCGCCGAACACGCGATGCTCGTCGACCTCGAACGCAACGACCTCGGGAAGGTGAGCCGCTTTGGCACCGTCGAGGTGAGCGAGTACCGCCGGGTCGACCGCTACTCGGAGGTGATGCACCTGGTCTCGCTCGTCGAGGGGCGGCGGGCCGAGGGCGTGAGCATCGCCGACGCGATCGCCGCGACGTTCCCCGGGGGGACGATCACCGGCGCGCCCAAACCCCGGACGATGGCGATCATCGACGAGGTCGAGACCACCCGGCGAGGGCCGTACACCGGCAGCGTCGGGATATTCGGCTTCGACGACCGCGCGACGCTCAACATCGTCATCCGGACGCTGGTCCGTCACGCCGGCGAGTACGGCCTCCGGGTCGGCGCGGGGATCGTCCACGACTCGGTCCCCGACCGCGAGTACGAGGAGACCCTGGATAAGGGCCGGGCGCTGATCGCCGCGATCGACGAGGCGCTCTCGGCCGGCCGGCTGACAGTCGAGGGTGCGGAAGCGAACAGCGAGGGGGGCGGCGAATGAGTCGGGCCGGGGGGACGCGGGCGGTCATGACCGGCGCGAACTCCAAGGGGCCCCGGATCCTCGTGATCGACAACTACGACTCGTTTGCCTACAACCTCGTCCAGTACGTCGGCGAGTTCGCGAGCGAGGTGCTCGTCTGCCGGAACGACGCGATCGACGTCCCGGGGATCCGCGACCTCGACCCCGACGGTCTCGTGCTCTCGCCCGGTCCCGGCACGCCCGCCGAGGCGGGCGTCTCGGTCGACGCCTTCGAACTGGACCGGCCGATCCTCGGGGTCTGTCTGGGCCACCAGGCGATGTGTGCGGCCGCGGGAAGCGCGGTCGGCCACGCCCCCGAGGTGATCCACGGCAAGCCCTCGACGATCAGCCACGACGGCCGGGGCGTCTTCGCTGGCCTGCCCGACAGCCTCGAAGTCGGCCGGTATCACTCGCTGTGCGTCGAGCGCGAGGACGTCCCCGACGCGCTGGTCGAGACGGCCCGCACCGACGACGAACGCGAGGTGCTGATGGGCGTCAGACATCGAGAAAAACCCCACGTCGGCGTGCAGTTCCACCCCGAGAGCATCCTGACGCCCGACGGCAAGCGAATGATCGAGAACTTCGTCGGGATCTGTGAGGCAGGATGAGCGAGGACGAGCCGATCTACCACGTCGACGGCGAGCTCGTCCCCGCCTCGGCGGCGACGGTGAGCGTGCGCGACCGGGGCTTTCTGTACGGCGACGCGGCCTTCGAGACGATCCGGGCCTACGGCGGCGAGCCCTTCGAGTGGGCGGCCCACGCCGACCGGCTCGCGGGCACCTGCGAGCTCCTCGGAATCGACCACGGGATCGGGCGGGCGGACCTCCGGGCGCGGATCGACGAGACCCTCGCGGCGAACGAGCTCGCCGACGCGTACGTCCGCCTGTCGGTCACCCGGGGGGTCCAGCCGGGGAAGCTGACGCCGGGGCCCGCCGAGGATCCGACGGTCGTCGTGATCGTCGCGGAGCTACCGCCGGGCGGACCCGACGGCGAGGCCGTCTGGGACGGGCCGGCGCGCGCAACGGTCGCCGACACCCGACGGATCCCCGACGCCGCGCTACCGGCGCGGGCGAAGACGCACAACTACCTCAACGGGATCCTCGCGCGCCTGGAGTGTCGGGCGAGCGACGCCGAGGAGGCGCTCGTGCTCGACGAAGCGGGCCGGCTGACCGAGGGCGCGACGAGCAACCTGTTTTTCGTCGCTGACGGCACCGTACACACCCCTTCGCTCGACGGACCCGTCCTGCCGGGGGTGACTCGGCGTGTCGTCCTCGGACTCGCCCGCGAGGCCGGGATCCCGGTCGAGGAGGGGCGCTACGCGCCCGAGGACCTGTTCGGTGCCGAGGAGGCGTTCCTCACGAACACCACGTGGGAACTCCGCCCGCTCGCGGCCGTCGACGGGACGGCGATCGGCGGCGGGCCCGTCACCGACCGGCTCGTCCGGGCGTTCGACGAGCGGGTCGCGGCCCACTACGCGGATTGACGGTGGTGAGCCGAGCGGAGCGAGGCGATCCTCGTCGGACGGGGACTCCGACGGTGGTGAGTCGAGCGGAGCGAGGCGATCGTGAGTGGGCTACTCGATGACGAACGCGGGCTCTGCGATCGACTCGGCCTTACAGGAGGGACACCGCGAGGGGACGTTGAGCGGGTCGTCGAACGCCGAAAACCCACACTCGCGACACTCCGGCGGGGAGACGAGCAGGCGGTCTCCCTCGCCCTCGACCGAGCGCGAGACGTGCTCGACGTGCGAGAGGGCGCCGTCGGCGGTGATGGCGAACTCGCGTGCGAGCGCACTCGGCGTCGCGGGCTCCTCGCGCAGGCGGGCGGCGATGCGCTCTCTGGTGGTCGCGTCCGCACTCGATTCGCGCATAGCCGAACGTGGACGCCGAGGAAAAAAACCTTGACGCGGCGACGGACGGGAAAACGACTTACCCCAGGGCGGAGAGTGTGTCCGTATGGACGCCATCGTGCTGGCCGGCGGGTACGCGACGCGGCTGTGGCCGATCACCCGGTATCGCCCGAAGATGCTGTTGCCGATCGGCGAGGAGACCGTCATCGACGAGGTCTTTTCGGGACTCGAAGCCGACGACCGGATCGAGGACGTCTACGTCAGCACCAACGAGCGCTTCGCCGAGGAGTTCGAGGAGCACCTCGCGGCGAGCCGTTTCGAGAAACCGCGCGTCTCGGTCGAGGAGACGAGCGAGGAAGACGAGAAGTTCGGCGTCGTCGGTGCGCTCGCCCAGCTGGTCGAGCGCGAGGGGCTCGACGACGACACGCTCGTCATCGCCGGGGACAACCTGATCAGTTTCGACATCAGCGAGTTCGTCGATTTCTTCGAGGAGAAGCGCGCGCCCGTCCTCGCCGCCTACGACGTCGGCTCGTACGAGCGGGCCGGTCAGTACGGCATCGTCGACATCGAGGGCGACCGGGTCGTCGGCTTCGAGGAGAAGCCCGACCAGCCGGCGAGCACGCTCGCCTCGATCGCCTGCTACGGCTTTCCGGCCGAAGCGCTCTCGTTGCTCGGGGAGTATCTGGCCGACGACAACAACCCCGACGAGCCGGGCTGGTTCGTCCAGTGGCTCGTCGAGCGCGGCGAGGTGTACGCCTTTACCTTCGACGAGGCGTGGTACGACATCGGCACGCCCGAGAGCTACCTCGACGCCGTCGCGTGGCACCTCGACGGCGACAGCTACGTCCACTCCGAGGCGACCGTCGAAAAAAGCGAGATCGGCGAGAACGTCCACGTCATGGCCGGTGCCGAACTCCGAAACGCGACCGTAGAACGGTCGGTGATCTTCCCGGACGTGACCGTCACCGAGTGCGAGCTCAGGGGGACGATCGTCGACGAGGGCACCCACATCGAGGGGATCAGCCTCTCGGGCGCGCTCATCGGTGCCCACACGAAGATCAACGGCGAGGACGAAGGCGGGGCGGACTCGCCGGAGTAGCCACGGTTTCACTCGCGGCGCGTGTTATCCAACCACGCGTCAGTGATCTCCAGCTGTCCTCGCGCCCCGTCCCACTCGGTGTCGTACTCGATCCCGATCGGGCGGGTCATGTGTGGTCCATCCGTAACGAGCGTCTCGAACTCGCCGCCCTCGCCCAGCACGTGGACGCCGTAGTGCTCGTTGAGCTCGATCAGTTCGGAGAGGGCCGCCGGGTCGAGGGGGCGTCCGAGCCACGACTCGTCGAGACCGGCGGCGGCGACCTGTACGATCCGGATCTCGAAGCCCTCATCGAGCATCGACTCGGCGAGCGCGACCGGATCGCGCCGCCAGAGTGGCGTGAACGTCTCGGCACCGAGACGCCCCGCCATCGCCTCGATCCGGCTGGTCTGGAACTCGCTTTCGACCGCGCCGGCGACGATTCCGTCGATTCCGATCTCGCGGTCGAGCGTTGCGAGCTCGGTTTCGAGCACGTCGAGCTCCGCGTCGCCCTGCCGGCCCGAGTTCGTGACGCCGTCCGTGCTGACCGGCGACTCGACTTCGAGCAGTTCGATCCCGATACTCTCTGCGGCCAGCCGGGCGAGCTCCGTCGCGGGGACGTGGTACATGTACGAGTCGGCGGCGGGGTGGACGGTGACGAGATGCGAGACGGACAGCCCCTCTTCGAGCGCGCGATATAGCGCCCACGAGGAGTCCTTGCCGCCGGAAAACAGTGCGATCCAGTTCGACATACCGGGAGTTCGACCCGAGGAATAAAGGTCAGTCGGTCGCCTCCACATCGGCGTCGGCTTCGGGCGCGCCCGCAAAGCGAGTCGCCGTGCGCACCCCCACGAGGCTGACGACGACGCCCGCGACGACGAACCCCGCCAGTTGCTGGAGCGGCGAGAGGACGAACCCCTCGACGGAGACGACCCCGACGTCGATCGGCGGCACCGCCGTGTGGGCCATGGCGTCGCTTCGCTGGAGGAAGTACGCCGAAAACCCCCGGACGACGATCCCCAGCGCGAGGACCGCAAAGGGGAGGTTGAGATACGAGGTCGGGACGGGCTCGTCGCGAATGGTCTCGTCGAGCAGCCGGCCCGTGCTCGCCGCGAGCGCGGCCATCGCGAGCCACGGAACGCTGTCGAAGGCAAAGCGCATGGCCGGAAGGAACACGCCGCCTCCCGAATCCAGGTTCGAGACGCCGAGCAGCCCGGCGAAGATCCCGACGAGCGCGAGCCCCGCCCCGACGACGTAGGTCACGACCGAGACCTGCCCGGAGTACAGCGCGCCCCGAGCCCCCGCCGCGATCGTCGAGAGGTACGTGTCGATTCCGAGGCCCTTGTACAGGAGGAAGATCCCGAACACCGCCGTCAGCGAGGCGACGGCGATCACCGGCCCCATCGTGCTCAGGAGGGCGGGGAAGACGATCAGCGCCAGCCCGATCGGAACCAGCGTCGTCTGTCGGAGCTCCTCGTCGCCGAGGAACTGCTTCATCAGGTAGTACGTCGACTCGATGTCCCGAGCCTGCCGGACGACGACCCGGTCGACCGAGTCGACCGACAGCCGGCTCTCGACGACGGGAACGAACCGCTCGTCCTCGGCGCTGTCGGTGACGATGATCGCCGAGTCGACCGCGTGGGCCGCCCTGAGCTCCTCGATCTGGGTGGCGATCGACCGGCCCGCACCGACCGAATTGGCCTCGCCGGTGACGACCGCGACGACGCACTCTTCGTCGCCGTCCCGGAGCTTGCGGGCCACGCGCAGCGTTTCGAGCAAGCAGTTGACCCGCGAATCCTCCGGGTCCGCGAGGCCGACGTCGATCACCAGCGAGCGGACGGCCTCCCAGCCGACGATCGGCGGGGAAACGCCAGCACTCGACGCGATCGCACCCGACCGGTCGAGACACACCACCAACGTACTCACGGTGTGCGCACACAGACGGTCCCCGGATAAAAACCTACAGGCGCACGTCGATCTCGCGCTCCGATTCGCCGAAGGGGCTCGCGATCCCCGCGCCGAAGGCGTACGCGATCCGTGCGCTCCCGCCCGAAAGCCGGGCCATCATCCCCCGCTCCGGTTCGAACTCCCGGACCGCGGGTTCGATCTCGAGCAGCTCGCCCAGCCGCTCTTCTGCGTCCTCGCGCGTTCCGAGCGCGTCGACCAGCCCCAATTCGAGGGCCTCCTCGCCGACGTAGACGCGGGCCTCGGTCGCGCGGACCTCCTCTTCGGTGAGCTCTCGACCCTCGGCGACGCGCTCGACGAACTGCCCGTAAAAGTCGTCGATCAGCCCCTGGAGGTACGCCCGTTCGTGCTCTTCCATCTCCTTCAGGGGGATCCCCGCGTCCTTGTACTCGCCGGCGGCGAGGCGTTCGTACGAGATGCCGACCCGCTCTGCGAGATCGGCGGCGGTGACCCGCGAGCCGATCACGCCGATCGACCCCACCAGGCTCGCCTCGCGGGCGAACAGCTCGTCACAGCCGCTCGCGATCCAGTAGCCCCCGCTGCCACAGACGTCAGTCGCGTAGGCGATCGCCGGCCCGTCGAACTCGACGACTGCTCGCCGGATGTCGTCGCTCGGGACGACCTCCCCACCGGGCGTGTTGAGTTTGACGAGCAGGCCCGAGACGTTCCCGTCGTCGTCCGCGGCCTCGATCTGCTCGACGATGTCGTCGGTTGGCGTCGTCTGCGGGCCGCTCGGAAAGCGCCCGCCCCCGTTTCTCGAGATGGGGCCCTCGACCGCGACCTCCGCGACGTTGTACGACGCGAAGACGTTCTCGCCGAGCCGGCCCGCGATCCGCAGTCCCACGAGCGCGGTAGCGATCACGAGCAGGATACCGAGGAGTTCCGTTCCCGTGGTGGGGAGTTCGAAGAACAGTACGTAGCCGGCGGCGGCCGCGAGCAGTCCGCCGAGCAGCGAGACGGCCAGCCGTCCGATCGTCCGCGTCCCCACGTTCATGCGTTCCTCCGGCTCATACCCGTCGCTTGCGTCCTCGGGCCGTTAACGTTTCGTCCCGTGGTCGGGACGGGTTTGGATCACCGTTTCCTCAGCAGCGCCCGGTAGTGGTGTCCGTTGTCGGGCCCGCGCCGTATTTCGTCCACTCTCCAGCCCGTTCCGATGACCGCCTCGCGGAACCGCTCGGGGCCGAACAGGCGAAACAACAGCGGCTCGCTCGCATCGCCTTCGTACTCGAACCAGTAGAGCCGGTAGGCCAGACCGGGGGTCGGATCCGCGCGGTAGCCGAATAACTCAGACGCCCCCTCGTGATCCGGATCGTTGGCGTCCAGCACCGCCGTCCCGTTGGGCGTCGTCACGAACGCGAGATCGGCGAGAAACCGGCGGAGACCGGCCATCGATCCGGCGAGGCCGATCTGGGTACCATGAGCGAACGCCGAGCGAAAGCGATCGCGCCCGAACGTCTCGCGCAGTGCGAACATGTCGGCGCATCGGGCGTCCTCGACGCCCCGCTCACGCATCGTCGCGACGAGGTGTTCGGAGATCTCGATGGCAACTGTCTCGTACTGCTCCTGGAAGTACAGCGCGTGACGTCCCGCGCCAGCACCCATGTCGAGCAGCGGGCCGGAGAGTCGCGACTCGAGCCACTCGTCGCCGGCGAACTCGGCGAAATAAAAGCGCCCGATCGGGTGTTCGCGCGTCTCGTCCCCGCTCCGGTCGAGAAGCGGTTCGTCCCGCTCGCCGCGGTGGTGGTCGCGGATCGCGCGACCGTACGGATCCGAATTCGCCATAGTGTGTGACACACCAGCAAATGTGATAAAAGGACGACGAGAATCGGTACCGGCTACCGAACCCCGAGCGAGAGTTCGCGGCAACGATCTACGAACCGATATCGAACCCGCCCCTCACGAAGCTCAGCGAGGCGGTCTCGTATGCGGTAGCGGACCGCGAGCGAACGTGAGCGAGCGGCTTTTTGTCGTCAGAAAGCGTCGCTTTCTGACTGCCTGCCGGACGTAGTCCGGCAATGGAGGAGATTTTTGCTTCGAGCGGTGTGCTCGTTATGCGAGAAAAACCGAGAAATAAGAAGGTCCGTTTAGAGCAGGCCGGTCTTCTGCAGCTTCATCAGGTCCTCGGTGTCGAGGGTCTCGCCCTCCTTGAACTTCTGGTAGATCTCTTCTGCTTCCTCCTTCGCTTCTTCTCGCTCCTGCTCGCGGCTCGACTTGCGGGCTTCCTCTTCTTTCTTGTCGAGTTCGCGCAGGCGCTTTTGGACGCGCACGAAGTCCTCGTGGTGCTGGTCTGCGGCCTCCTGGACCTCGACGAACGCCTCGTGCATCTCGTCGGCCTCGTCCCTGATGTCGTCGGCCTCCCGGTAGGCCTCGATCATCTTGTTGTGGTGCTCCTGGGCCTTATCGGCGAGTTCGGTGACCTTCTGGTGGTGCTGGGAGGCCTCCGAACGGACCGCTTCGGCCTCCTCGGCCAGCCCTTCGAGGTCGTCGTTGCCTTCGAGTTTCTCCTGTCGGGTGCGGTACTCCTCGCGTTTGTCCTCGATCTTCTCGATGAGTTCGCGCTCGTCCTCGGTCGAGAGCACTTCCGTCTGCTGTTTGAACTCGAGCTGTTCGATCTCCTCTTCGAGCTCGTCGAGCTCCTTGCCGTCGTCGAGTTCGAGATCCGACTTGCGGCCCTCGACCTCGTCGAACAGCTCGTTTGCCTTCGCGTTGAGGTCGTTTCGCTTCTGTTTGTGCTCTTGGCCCTGCTCGTTCAGCTCGTCGCGCTTTTCCCTGTGCTCTTGGGCCTCGTCGACCTTCTCGCGGGTGGCCGCGTTGAGCTCGTCGCGCTTCCCGGCGCGCTTCGAGGCCATCTGGTTGAGGTCGTTTCGTCGGTCCCGGAGCTTGCCGGCGAGTTTGATGAGCTGTCCTTTCGAGTCGCTTTCGAGGTCGTCGTCGGTGACCTCGATGTTCTTGCTTTCGTCTACCATGCGTAGTTAGTCCGTTAGCCATCCCTCCACCGAAACCCGGCAGTGTACACTCGTCGTCGCAACCAGCTCCGTACAATGGTGCCCTCTCATTTTTCGAGCGATACTGCCGTCACGCCGGTGGCGTTCTGGTATCCAGTAGTACATGGACTAACGATTTAACTGTTGCGGTCGTGAAACTCTGCAAAGCGGTACCAAACCCCTCGAATTCGTCGAATACGCCCCGCCGAGCGATCACGTTCACTTTCGCTCCGCCCGTGGCTCGGGCTCATGACCCCTCGAACCGTCCGTCCGATATGCCCCCTCGCCTCGATTGTCGCTGCGAGCGCTGTGATCGGCGTCTGACCGACGAGCGACGGATCCTCACCTTCGAACGCGGCGGCGCTGTCCGGCGCGCCTACGAATGCACCTGCGATGCGGTGACGATCACGGTCGGGCGGACGGGAGCGCATCACTGACCGAAGCCGAACGTCTCGACGTCGAGCGTCTCGAGCTCCTCGACGATCGCCTCGTGGATCTCCGCGACCGGCGGGCCGCCGAACGTGGGGTCGATCCGATGTTCCGAGAGCCACCGGTATCGGATAGTTCCATCGGTATCGACGAGGAAACACGATCGGCGCGAGCGTTCGAGCAGCCCGAAGACCCGATAGACGACGCCGAACCCCTCCGCGATGGCGAGGTTCGTATCGGAGTACAGCGGAAAGGAGAGGTTCAGGTGACCGATGAACCGACGGTGGGTCGAGACGCGGGACCCGCTGACGCCGACGACCCGGACCGCCCCGTCGCTCGTAAACCAGTCGTACTCCCGGAACGAGCACCACTCCTCGATGCAGTCGGGCGTGAAGTCGTTGGTGTAAAAGACGAGCAACACCGGGCGATCGGCGTACAGCGTCGAGAGCTCGGTCTCGACGACCGTACCGTCGGGGTCCACGAGCGGGGCACGGACGTTCGGCGCGCGCTCCCCGGCGGTCAATCCCTGTGAACTATTCATAAATACTATAGTATTTAATAAGTAATAAGCCCGCCGGCGGGATTCGAAGCCCCTAACCTCTCCCGTCGGCTCCCTCCGGCATGCGCGTCGGAGCACACGTCTCGATCGCCGGCGGCGTCGACAACGCCGTCCCCCGGCAGGTCGAGGTCGGCGGCAACTGCGGACAGATCTTCACCACCTCCCCGCAGGTCTGGGCCCATCCCGAGATCGGCGAGAAGGAGGCAAAACGCTTCCGCGAGGAAACGAGAGAAGCGCTCGACGGACCGTGGGTGATCCACTCGTCGTACCTCGTGAACCTCTGTACGCCCAAAGACGACCTGCGCGAGAAGTCGATCGCGAGCATGCAGGCCGAACTCGACGCCGCTTCCCTGCTCGGCGTCGAGTTCGTCAACGTGCACCTCGGAGCCCACACCGGCGCGGGCGTCGAGGGCGGACTGGAAAACGCCGCGAGCGCGCTCGACGAGCTCGACGTGCCCGATGGCGTGACGATCCTGATCGAGAGCGACGCCGGCTCGGGGACCAAGCTCGGCGGCGAGTTCGACCACATCGCGCGCGTCCTCGAGCTGAGCGAACGGGAGCTGGACGTCTGTCTCGACACCGCACACGCCTTCGCTGCGGGCTACGACCTCTCGACCGCCGACGGGGTTCGGGAAACGGTCGAGGAGTTCGACGACGTGGTCGGCCTCGATCGCCTGCGGTGTCTCCACCTCAACGACTCGAAACACGCCTGTGGCACCAACAAGGACGAACACGCCCACGTCGGCGAGGGGCTGATCGGCGTCGAAGGGATGGCGGCGATCATCAACCACCCTGATCTCGAAGGCGTTCCGCTGATACTCGAAACGCCCACCGAAGGCGGCAAGAGCTACGCGTGGAACATCGACCGGGTCCGCGAGCTTCGTCGGACCTGATGCGCCGGTTCGACGCCGACTACCTCGAAGAAACCCGACGGGGGATGTGGGAGGAGATCGGGGCGCTCGCGGACCTCGAACTCGGATCGAGAGGGCGGATCGTCGACGCCGGCTGTGGGACCGGCGAACTCTCGCGCGTGCTCGACCGCGAGAGCTCCGCCGAGGTGCTGGGAATCGACGCCGACCGTGACCTGCTCCGGGTGGCCCGCGAGCACGTTCCTGTGCTCGCCGGCGACGCGGCCCGACTCCCCCTCCGGGAGGACGCCGCCGATCTCGTGGTCTGTCAGGCGCTCTTGATCAACCTCCCGGAGCCACGCCGTGCCCTCGAGGAGTTCGTCCGGGTCTCCTCGGAGCTCGTCTGTGCGATCGAGCCCGACAACGGCGAGGTCGAGGTCGACTCGACGGTCGAGCGCGAGGGGCGGCTCGCGCGCCGCGCCCGCGAACACTACATCGATGGCGTCGGGACCGACGTCACGCTCGGGGCGGGAAGCGAGGAGCTGTTCGATCGTGCGGGACTGTCCGACGTTCGGACGCGGCGGTACGTCCACGAGAAGCGCGTCGAACCGCCCTACGACGAGGCGGCACTGGAGAGCGCGAAGCGAAAGGCCACCGGCGCGGGGATCGAGCGCGACCGCGAGACGCTCGCGGGGAGCCTCACGACCGAGGCGATCGACGCCCTGCGGACCGAGTGGCGCGAGATGGGCCGCGAGGCCATCTCACAGATGCAGGCCGGCGAGTACGAGCGCGTCGAGCGCGTGCCCTTCTACGTGACCGTCGGGCGAGTGTGCTAGACCACGTCACCCCGCACCGTCGCGCCCTCCTGGCGCTCGCGATGGGCCCGCATGGCGTCGGCGGCCTCGCGGGCCTCCGGCTCGTCCATCCCGAGCATTTCGAGGGCGTCGGGGAGCGTCGGGAGGACGAGTTCGCCAGAGCGGAGCTTTCCGAACGCCTCCTCGCTGCGCCTGCCGTCGACCCACAGACACACGCCACGAGGGTCGAGGATTCGCTCGTAGTCGTTTCTGGCCATCGCACCCTGCAGGCGCTGGGTGACGTTGTCCTCGAAGCTCGCGTTACAGACTTCGAGGTGGATCGGCTCGTCGCGATCGAGCAGGTGGGCCGCGAGACACTTCTCGGGGGCGGCGTAGCCGTTGTCGTTGGTCCGAACGAACTCGGGGAACCGCTCGGCCCACTCGGCTCTCACCGTTCGTCCGACCCCCTTCACGCCGTGGGTCCGCTCGAACGCCTCGCTCCGGTCGCCTTCGCCCCCGCCGAGCAGGACGTCCTTCGTCAGGTAGACGTCGAGGCGTTCGATCGGGTCGAGCCCCAGCGAGATCTCGCCGAACACCCAGATCTCCCGGACCGGGACGGGCATCGTATCGGACTCGACCGTCTCGACAAGGCGTTCGATCCGATCGACCGCCGCGGCGCGTTTCATTGGCGACTCTTGCTCGTGAGAGAGCAAAACCCCCTCGGAGCGAAACCGTCATACGCGGAGGTAGGTAAGGGTCGGGCGATGGAGTGTACGAAGTGCGACCGCGAGGCGGTCATGCACGCGGCGTACTCCGGGGCGCACCTCTGTGAGACCCACTTCCTCGAATCGGTCGAGCGCCGGGTCAAGAAACGGGTCCGCGAGGACGCGCTGCTCTCCGAGGAGGCGACGCCCGAATCGCCCGAGACGTGGGTGATCGGCCTCTCGGGGGGGAAGGACAGCGTCGTGCTGACCCACGTGCTCCACGAGACGTTCGAGGCGGACCCACGGGTGGAGATCGTCGGCCTGACGATCCACGAGGGGATCGAGGGCTACCGCGATAAGAGCCTCGAGGCCTGCGTCGAGCTCGCCGAAGAGTTAGAGATACGACACGAGGTCGTCACCTACGAGGAGGAGTTCGGCGTGCGGATGGACGAGGTGGTCGAAGACGACCCCGAGAACATGGCCGCCTGCGCGTACTGCGGGGTGTTTCGCCGGGACGCCCTCTCGCGGTACGCCGAGAAACTCGGCGCGGACAAGCTGCTGACGGGCCACAACTTAGACGACGAGGCCCAGACTGCCCTGATGAATTTTCTAGAGGGTGACGTCGCCCAGATCGCGAAACACTTCGACGCCTCGCTCGGCGGGTTCGAGGGCGAGGGGCGACGGGCCTCGGATACCGAGAGCGGACGGAGTCCGCGAACGCGAACGGAGGGCAGCGAGTTCGTCCCGCGCGCGAAACCCCTCCGGGACGTGCCCGAAAAGGAGGTCGCGCTGTACGCCCACCTCGCGGAGCTGCCGGCCCACATCACCGAGTGTCCCCATTCCAGCGAGGCGTATCGCGGCGAGATCCAGCGCCTGCTGTACGGCTTAGAGGAGAACCATCCGGGAACGCGCCACTCGATCATGGCCGGCTACGAGGAGCTCGGCGAGATCCTCTCGGAGGAACTCGACGACCGGAGCGCCGACCTGAGAGAGTGCGAGCGGTGCGGTTCGACGACGACTCGAGAGGTCTGCCGGAAATGCTCGCTGCTCGATGCGATCGAGGCGGTGTGAGCGCGAGCGGTCAGTTCTCGAAGTAGGTTCGTGCTTCTTCGAGATCCGCCGGCGTGTTGACGTTCAGGTGCCAGCCGTCGGGTTCGACGCCGACGATCCGCTCGCCGCCGTCGATCGCGTGCTGAATCGCCGCCGCCATCTCGTACTCGCCCCGGGGTGAGCGCTCGACGCGACGGCAGGCGTCGATCAACGCGGGCGTCGCGGTCTGAAAGCCGGCCGCGACGTACGACGGCTCCGGAGGATCGTCGGGGCGGTTGACGATCCGTCGGATCGCTCCCTCGTCGTCACGAGCGCAGATTGCCTTCGATCGCGCCGTCTCACGGGAGACGCGTTCGAGCAGGACTGTCCCGTCGACGCCCGGCTCCCGGTGACGTTCGACGAGCGGCGAGAGGTCACAATCGAAGGCGTTGTCGCCGTCGATTAGCAGAACGTCGCCCGTGATGTGGTCGGCAGCAGCCAGCAGCGCGTGAGCCATCCCTTCGCGTTCGTGCTGGTGGACGTACTCGATCGGAACACCCGAAAACGAGTCGCCGTAGTGGTCGGTTACGACGTCGCCACGGTAACCGACTATGACGAGCAGCCGCTCGGCACCGAGCCCGGCCAACGTCCGTAAACAGTGAGTGAGGATCGGTTCGCCACCGACTTCGAGCATCGGTTTGGGCTTTGTGGCCGTGAGCGGTCGAAGCCGTGTCCCCTCACCCGCAGCGAAGACGAGTCCATCCATCGAACGCCAATTACGCACGGATCTTCATATAGCTCCCCGCGATACACGATCCCGGATAGTCGTGTGCTCTCTCCGACATCGTCTGTTACGGCTCGCTGTTAGCAAAACGCTCTCGCGCCCGTTCGAGATCCGCCGGCGTGTTGACGTTCAGGTGCCAGCCGTCGGGTTCGACGCCGACGTACTGTTTTCCCTCGTCGACCAGCGCCGCGAGCGCCTCGGTCAGTTCGTACTCGCCGTTTTCCGAGCGCTCGACGGCCCGACAGGCGGACACGAGCGCCTTGGCGTCGTGGGTCCCCGCTCCGGCGGCGATGTAGCCGGCTTCCGGACGGTCGCCCACCGCCGTCTCGATCTCCCGAACGGTGCCGTCCGCGGCGAGATCGCAGCGTGCGGTCGCCTCGGCCTCGTTTCGGGAGACGCGATCGAGCAGGACGGTCCCGTCGACGCCCCGCTTACGGTGACGCTCGACGAGCGATGAGAGATCGCCGTCGAAGACGTTGTCGCCGTTGACCGTCAGCACGGTCCCATCGAGGAACTCCGCGGCGGCGAGCACCGCGTGGGCCAGCCCCTCGCGGCGCTCCTGGTGGGCGTACTCGATCGGGGTCCCCGCAAACGAGTCGCCGAAGCGTTCGCGGATCTCGCGGGCGCGGTAGCCGACGACCAGCACGATCCGGTCGACGGGGTCGACGACCGCGCGTAGACAGCGCGCGAGGATGGGATCGCCGGCCACGTCGAGCAGGGGTTTGGGCGTCTCGTCTGTGTGCGGGCGGAGCCGCGTGCCGCGGCCGGCGGCGAAAACGAGCGCGTCCATGGCGGGAGACACGTGTCCGACGGTATAGCCGTGGTGGTTCGAGCGACCGAGAGAAAGTGGAGGGCCGTCGCGTCAGCGGATGACGTCCAGCCCGTTGTTCCGTTCGAGTTCGTCCTGCCCGCCGTCGCTCTGTGCCCCGATCTGCGTTCCGTCGATCGACGCCCGCGAGCGGTCGGCCTGTTTCTGCGTGCTCGGTCCGAGGATCTGGGCGCTCTGGACGCCCGTCATGATCGCCATCACCCGCACTTTACCCTTGTACTCCTCCTGGATGCGCGCCCCCCAGATCACGTTCGCCGAGGCTTCGAGGCGCTCGGTGATGTTGTCGGCGATACCCTCTGCCTCCTTCAGCGTGAGGTCGGGACCGCCGGTGATGTGGACCAAACCACCGGAAGCGCCCCGATAGTCGACGTCCAGAAGCGGGTGGTTCATCGCGTCTCGAACTACTTCGTCCGTCTTGTTCTTGTCCTGGGTCTCGCCGACGAGCATCACCGCGACGCCGCCCTGGTTCATGATCGCGGTCATGTCGGCGTAATCGAGGTTGATCAGCGAGGGCTGCGTGATCGTCTCGCTGATCCCCTTGACCGTCTCGGCGATGATCTGGTCCATCACCGAAAACGCCTTTCCGATCGGCAGGTTCGGGACGTAATCGAGCAGGCGGTTGTTGTCCAGTACGATGATCGAGTCGGCCTCGTTGCGGAGCTTCTCGAGGCCCTCTTCTGCTTTCACCGTCCGAGCGCGCTCGACGTTAAAGGGCGTCGAGACCATGCCCACGACGATCGCGCCCTGGCTCTTCGCGATCTTCGAGACGACGGGGGCGGCCCCGGTGCCGGTGCCGCCACCCATACCTGCAGTAACGAACACGAGGTCCGCGTCGCCCAGTACCTCCTCGATGGTGCCGGTGGCCATCTCGGTGGCGCGCCCGCCCATCTCGGGGTCGCCGCCGGCGCCCAGTCCGCGGGTGAGCGACT